>QCQC01000011.1 GCA_003212295.1 Pelagibacteraceae bacterium AG-447-E22
GCTACAGCAATAAAAAAAGTTAAACCCGCCGTGTAACTGGGTACATAGGATGAGCTTAAAAGATGAGGATTTTTCTGTTTTATGAATTCAAAAGAAAATTCAGTGCCTGTAAGTGAAGTTATATATATTAAAGAAATTAACAATAGAACTCCAATAACAATCATCTGAATATTATCAGTGAATATTGATGCTCTTAATCCTCCATTTAAAGTGTATACTAATGTAGATACTAAGACAATTAGAGCTGTAATCCACAGTTGTGTACCTGAAATATAATTTATTAAGACTGCTATTGCTGTAACTTCTGCACATAAAAAAATAAACATGTAAAAAATTGTCATTAATAAAATAAGTTTGAACAAACTTTTTCCAAATTTTTTTCTCATAAACTCTATTAAAGATGACCCTTTTGGAAATTCTTTTCTAATTTTTTTTCCTAAATAGATTAAAAAAAACATCGGAAAAGCTGTACCTAATGAATATCCTATAATGGCACCTAAACCTCCCCAGGTTGATGCTGCAGCTGGTCCAAACAAAATCCAAGCTCCAAGTGCTGAAGCAGTTAAACTTGTTGTTAAAGAAAATAATCCAATATTTCTATTTGCAGTTAAATAGTTATTCAGTCCTTGATATTTTTTTGAATTATAAAGGCCTAAAAAAACAAATATTAAACTTATGAAAACTACTAATGTTATCGATAAAGATTGACTTAAAAAATATGAGTTATCCATTATTCTCCCTTTCTGAATTACCGGACAGGTTCTTAGGGTTTAATCTCAGTCTGTTAAGACACCCCTTTATAGATTTTTTATACTTTATTATCCATAATTTCAATCATGCATTTAGTTGCATATTCTCGCCACTCAGATGAATTTTTTCCCTTAAGACTATTTAAATGATTTCTATTACCCTGAATATCATCTTTATGTTTAATCTTATCTTTTTCCTCTAAATTAGCTTCCATTTTATTTAAATTTGTTTCCATTGCATTTATCCAATCATTGCCCAGTTGAACACATTTTTTATCATCTTTTTCATCACAAATTTGTTTAAAAAAATTAAAAATTATATCGTCAGTCTTAACTGGATTGTTCATTAAGAAATGCTATTTATTAAAACAATTATTAACTAAAATAGCCATTAAAATCCACATCACAAATACCTCGCCATTGGTAAATGAATAGTCAGCACCAGCAAAACCAGCAATGAAATTAATTGCATATATAATGACTGTGGAAACTACTAAGCTTATTATTAAGTTTATTAGACCAGTAATATATTTCATTTTTTTTCTACTAATAAGAGAAATATTTAAATTGGATGGAATCTATAACTTGGTAAGGTTTTATTCAAGAATTATATTTTAGTTTATCTAAAATAAATTTGTTGAATACAACCTTCTTAAAATTTATTTTTAACTAAGGAGGTAATTATAATGAAATTAATGCCACCTGATACTTAGCTGGGTAGCTTTATATTTCAAAAATACAAAAAACTTAAAGTCCACTTGGACTTAAATGCCAAAAAGGCTCAATAGAGGAGCTCTTTTGGAATAAACTAAAAGAGCGAACCTCTATTTTTATTTTAAAATTTAATGTGGTGCTCTAAATTTGCTGTGACAGGCCTTACAGTTTCCCCACATAAGTTTATTAAGAGAAACTTTTACATCATCTGAATTTTCAATAATTGATGCTAACTCAATCATGTCATTAGAAGACTTATTCATTAAATCATTAAATTCTTCTTTATTTTCCCAAATTGATGGTAAAGCCTCGGTTTTAAAACCCTCTTTGGTATTTTCAGGGAAATATTTAACCAAATTTTTATAATTTTCACTCATTTCTAACATTAAAGTTTTTGCTTTATCAAACTCACCTTTAGTAGCAAAGATTTGAACTTTTTTAGCTGTACTGTAATTTTTACTGAATAAAGCTTTTCTTCCTTTGATTGTTTCCTCAATAGATAATTCGGAATTTGCAGGAAAAGATAAAATAGTGAAAATTAGAATAAAGAAAATATACTTAAAGAAAAAAATATTATATTTTAACAACATATGAGTATAACTAATAACTTAACAGAATACGGATTTATTTCAAAAATATTTCATTGGTTAAGTGCCGCAGTATTAATTATTCAAATTCCATTAGGTTTCTACTTAGTTGATATGGACTTTAGTCAGAAAAGACTGACTATTGAGAATATTCATGTAACTCTTGGTCTTAGTATATTCTATTTAACTTTATTAAGACTAATTTATAAAGCTTTTAATCCGACTCCAGCTTTACGAAACAGTATTTTTCCAGGACAAAAAGTTATAGCTAAATTAAATCATATTTTTTTATATATTGCGGTTTTAATCATAACTATCTCAGGTGCATTAAAAAAATTATATAATGGTGAAAAACTTGATATGTTTTTTTTTAATCTTGAAATTAAAGATAATTTTGAGTTGGCAGAACTATTCTATGAAATACACATTATTGGAAATTATACACTTATAGCATTAATAACATTGCATATTTTTGCTGTTATAATTCATAAAGTGCTGTTTAAAGAAAATTTATTAAAAAGAATTCTATAAAATAATACAAATTAATTTATCTTTAAATCTTATTACATTGTCATAATTTAAATCAATTTCTCGAGTTCCTTGAATTAGTTGCTTTTTCGAAAAAGGTATTAAAGTTGAAATATATCTATTTTTAATCATATCTAAATATTTCTTTTTTCCTATTTTTACATTAAAAATAAATTTTTTTTTAATTCTATGAGGATATAGGTTTGTAATAATCTTTAATATTTTTTTATCTCTTTTTAGAGATATATTAAGTTTGTGTTGCATAAATTCAAAAGTTGGAATTTCATTTTTACTGGTATCTAAGGTAAAAATTAAAATTTTACCTTTTGGATTTAAACTTTTTTTTAATAATTTTAACAATCTTTTTATTTCACTAAGTTTCATTAAGTGAATTGTTTGTTTAATTAAAATTAAATCAAATTTTTGATCTTTTCTTAAAGAAAAATTTAAAATATTTATTCTTTTAAAATTAATTCTTTTGTCTCTATCTTTATGGTTAACGATATCTATCCCTAGTGGTTTTTCTTTTAGTTTTAGTTTTGAGCTTAAAGAACCTAAAATCTTTCCACGACCACATCCAATATCTAAAATTTTAAAATTTGAATTAATTTTTATATTTTTAATTAAAAAATTATTAAATGATTCAATATAATTTTGTGAAGATAGCCAAGTTTTATTATCCCAATTTTTAATGACAGTTGATGCCATATTTTTTTAATCTCCAATAGTTATATGGCCATGGTGTTAAAAAACCAACAATAAGCATTAAGGGCACAACCCACCAAGTCAATATTGCTCCACCAGTAAGAAAATAATCAGTTAAATTCATAGTAGTTTCCATACTTATCATGGAAATAAAACTCATCCCTAAAGCTGTTTTTAGAGCTTTCTTAAATTCCAACTTTTGTTGGATCAAAACAAAAGTTTCTAAAATTATGCTAGTAATCAGTCCATTGATTATTGCTAATATCATAATAGCTAAAACAGGAAATGGTACTTTTGTTAATTGAAAAAATAAGATTGTTCCAAAATCTCCAATGGAACATCCAAGTAAACACCAAGCGGTATTTTTAGCACTTTGTTTCCATGTATGTTTACATGACCAGCCAAATGTAGTGGTTTCCATACTTATATGATAATGTTTGATTATGATTTTTAAACAACTATTTGACCTAAAATCTAGTACTTACACTTACTTAATTGCCTCAGCTAAAGGAAGAGAGGCATTAATTATCGATCCAGTGATTGAAAACGTAAATCAATATGTTCAATTGTTGAAAGAATTGGATTTAAATTTAGTCAAAGTAATAGATACTCATATACATGCAGATCATGTAACTGGTGCTTCGAAACTTAAAAATATCACTAATTGCACAACAATAATGGGTGATCATACCCCAGCTAATACTGTGGAAATAAAAGTTAAAGATGAAGAATATATAAGTTTGGATAATTTAAAAATTAGGGCAATTTACACGCCTGGACATACTTCTGATAGTTATAGTTTTTTAATGAATAATCATCTTTTTTCAGGAGATACGTTATTGATTAATGGAACTGGCAGAACAGATTTTCAAAATGGAAATGCTAAAGATGCATATAACTCAATATTTAACAAACTTTTAAAATTGCCAGAAGAAACTCTTTTATATCCTGCTCATGATTATAAAGGTGAAAAAGTAAGCACTATTGGAAAAGAAAAGAAAAAAAATCCAAGGTTACAAGTTAGTAGTGTTGATG
Source organism: Pelagibacteraceae bacterium AG-447-E22 (assembly GCA_003212295.1). Lineage (GTDB taxonomy): Bacteria > Pseudomonadota > Alphaproteobacteria > Pelagibacterales > Pelagibacteraceae > Pelagibacter. The sequence goes on from QCQC01000011.1 coordinate 4,319, forward strand.
AATATATTGAGATTATGAATAATCTAAATTTAAAGAAACCAACTGAACTTGAGACAAATGTTGCTAGAAATATAAATTTAGGTCGTTAATTTAAATTGAAGATTGTATAGCTTTATAAATTAAATCTTTACTTGTTTCACCAACACTTCTGTAAATTTCTTTATTGTCTTTAAAAATTAAAAGTGTTGTTTGATACTGAACATTTAATAAATCAGCTATTTCTTTATTTCTTACATCAAATTTAAAATATTCAATTTTTTCAAAATCATTTTTTGCTTTATCTAAAACCTTCATTTGACTAGCACAAGATGAACAATATTTTATCCAAGAACTTACTATTACAATTTTTCCATCAGACTGAGCTTTTTCAAACAATTCTTTATTGAAAGTTGTTTCTTTAGCTATCGCACTACTATTGAAAACAAATAAGAAAAAAATGAATATAAAAACTTTTTTCATAAATAATCTTATATAACAAATATTATAAACCAATAAGATGTTAATCCTGAGAATATTGTCGCAATTATACTTCTTGAAAAAATTCCAATTAATGTTGCAATTAATGCTGCAATAATTTTTGGATTATCCCCTATTAAAATATACCCTGAACTATCTAAAAAAATAGCAGGAAAAATTATGGCAGGAAATATTGCTGATGGCACATAAGATAATATCTGTCTAACTCTATCATTAAACATTTCCTTTTTAATCAATGCTATCATTGAAAATCTTGTAAGATAAGTAATCAATCCACAATATAGTATTAAAGCCCAATTACTCATTTGTTTTAAACATTTTCGTTAATATCATGGCTGTTAACAATCCTGTTAAGCCAGCAACTATTGCGTAGGCTTTAAATGGAATATAATTATAACCGAATGTGGCGACTAATCCTGAAACAATTATAACTATTACATTAATGAATTTTCTAAAATCATTAACTAGGAGTGCTAAAAAAGTTAGAGGTACAGCAAAACTCAAACCAAGTTTTTCTGGTATTAATGAACCTAAAACAATACCCAGGAATGTTGTAGTTTGCCATATTACCCAGCAGGTAATACCACCACCAACCAAATGAAAATATTTATTTTTATCATCATTTTTTTTGAAATATTCATTTGATCTTGCAAACGCTTGATCAACAAGAAAATAAGAAATTATTATTTTCCATATTAATTTTAAATCAGATAAATGTTCAGAAACAACTGCACCATATAATAAATGCCTTGAGTTAACAGCACCAACCGAGCTTATAATTACCAAAGATGAAGCTCCTCCAGAAAATAACTGTATAAGAACTATCTGAGAGGCACCGCCAAAGACTATTAGTGACATTCCCATTGTTTCTAATGGACTAAAACCGACTTCAATTGCAAGAACACCAAATATAAGGCCAAAAGGAACAACTGGTATCATCAATGGACTAACATCAACAATACCTTTTAAAAAAACTTTTAAATTTTTTTTCATTTTAAAAGGTTTTTATTAGAAGCAAACTATATGATCAATATGAATTGGTCTTTTAATACCAAATTTTTCATCAACTTCATGTTGATGTATGTGGTGAGAATGTACAAATACTGGTATTAGAGTATTACTTGGTGTTTTAAGAGTATAAATAAAATTAGTCCCCCTAAATTTTCTATCTACCACTTCTAGTTTCAAATTACTTTTATCATCATGCTCTAGATCCTCAGGCTGAAGTAATAGTTGAACATTTGCGCCTTTTGGATATTCTTTTATAAAATTACCTTCGATTGTTCCTAAATCCCAATTTTCTAAAGTATTTTTACTTGTAACTTTAGCTGGAATTAAAATACCTCTATTCAAAAAATTAACTACTTCAATTGAATTTGGGAAATGATAAACTTTATAAGGATCATCAAACTGTTTAAGTTGTTGATCCAAAATAATTCCACATTTTGTTCCTAAGTAAAATGCCTCATAAGAGTCGTGAGTAACTATAATTGTTGTAATTTTCAATTTGTTCAAAATTTTTTTAAGTCTAACCTGAATTTCTTCTTTAAAACTTTGATCAACATTGGATAAAGGCTCATCTAATAACAAAAGATCGGGTTGTGTTATAAGAGATCTTGCAAGTGAAGCTCTCTGTGCTTCACCAGCACTAATTTGATGTGGATACTTATTTAGGATGTGAAAAATATCAAGTAAATCAACTATTTCTTTTAAACTTAGTTTTTTATCTTTCTTCTCTTTATTTCTTTCAGCCCCTAACATTATATTTTTTTCAACAGTATAATGTGGAAATAAACTGTTATCTTGAAAAGCAAGAGAAATATTTCTATCCTCAGGTTCAATATTAATTTTTTTTGAAGAAATTAAATTACCATTTAAAGTAATTGATCCGCTGTTAATTTTTTCTAACCCAGCAATTGTTCTTAGTATAGTAGTTTTTCCTATACCTGAGGGCCCTAAAAGACAAATTATATCTCCTTCATTTTCAATTGAAAAAGAAACATTCTTTACTTTAACTTTTCCACCAGCAAAAAAATTAACGTTTTTTATATCAAAAAAATTTTTATTTATCATTGTCTCTCAGTATATATTTAGAACTTATTATAATGAAGAATGCAGCAATTAAAATTAAAAACAATGAAGGTACTGCAGCAGCTTCTAATAAATCTTCAGAGGCAGAAATATAAGCTGTGGTTGCAAATGTTTCAAAGTTAAAAGGCCTTAATATTAAAGTAATTGGTAATTCCCTAATTATTTCAAGAGAAATTAAAATAGCAATGAATAAAAGAGAATTTCTTAAAAAAGGAATATGTATATTCATAAAAGTTTTTCTTTTAGAATAACCCAATAAGTAAGAACTTTCATCAACTGAGATATTAATTTTTTCATATCCTGATTTAATTCCATTAAATGCTAAGGAATAAAACCTTATGAAATAAACTAAAACTAATCCTAAAATTGAACCTATAAATATTTTTTTTATAGATAATAAACCAAACGATTTAATTACACTTTCATCAAGCCAAGCTATAAAAGTAATAAAAGCAATTGCTAATATTACTCCTGGAATCGCGTAGCCAGAAATAGATAAAGTAGAAAAAATATTCAAAATCTTGTTGTTAGAAACTCTATTTCCATAATTTGATATTAAAGAAAACATTATTAAAACAAAACTTGATAATACAACCAAGTAAAGAGTATTTATTAATAAATCTAATGTTGGTAAATCAAATAAATTTTCTGGAAATTTTATTGTCCAATATAACATTTGAAGAAGAGGAAATAAAAAACTTGCAAAAAAAATAAAAAAACAGAAAATAAATGCAAAAAATGATTGTGCTCCTGAAAGCTTAAATTTTTCTTTTTGTTTAAATCCACCTTTTATATTAAAATGATATTTTGCTTTATTTCTAGATAAATTTTCTAAAATAAATAATGCAAAAATAAATAATAAAAGAAAAAAAGAAAGCCGGTTTGCAAAAGCTAGATCATCAAAGGCTATCCATGAATTATATATACCTGTTGTTAAAGTATTGATTGAAAAAAAATCAACTGCCCCAAATTCAGCTAAAGTTTCCATCGCGACCAATGATAACCCGGCAACTATGGCTGGGCGAGCAGATGGTAATATAATTTTGTAAAATGATTTAAATTTTGAAAATCCAAGATTTTTACCTAAATCGATTAAATTTTGCGATTGATATAAAAAAGATGCTCTCGCAAGAATATATACATATGCAAATAAAGAAAATGTTATTGATAATATTGCACCAAACATTCCATCAAATTTGGGTATACTCTGATTATAATTACCATCTCCAAATAAATTTTTTAAAATTGCATATGCAGTACCATAATTTTCAAAAAATGCTGTTAAAGAATAAGCATAAATATAAGGTGGAACTGCAAATGATAAGATAAGTGCCCATTTGAAAAAATTACTTAGTGGAAACTCATAAAATGATACTAGATAAGCTGATCCTGTGCCTATTAAAAATGTTAGTACGAGCACACTGAATAATAAAACTGAAGAATTAAAGATATATTCAATTAAAAATGTATTCTTTAATAGTTCATAGTATTCTGAAGTATCATCAAAAAAACTTGAAAAAACTGTAAAAATTGGAATTAAAACAAATAAAGAAATTATTAATGATAAGAAAAACCAAACATTTAAATTTTTAGACATTTTGGCGTTTTATATATTAATTTAAGTTTTATGAATAGTTTTACTCGCTACCTGATGCCAAATATTCTAAACATTTTTCAGGCATAGTTTCAATGTAAGGATCGTCATCCGATCCATCATTATTTATTCCTGGTTCTTCCCACCATTTTTCAACTATTCCATCTGTAATAACTGCCATATATCTCCAGCTTCTGTTACCAAAACCTAAATGATCTTTAGAAATTAACATTCCCATCTGTTTTGTGAAATAACCATTGCCATCTGGTATGAGTTTTACATTTTTAATCCTCATTTTTTCTGACCAAGCATTCATTGTATACGCATCATTTACTGAACAACAATAAATTTCATCTATACCTAATTTTTTAAAACGCGCACAATTATTTTCGAAACCAGGTAGTTGTAGTGAAGAACATGTTGGTGTAAAAGCACCAGGTAAGCTAAATAAAACTACTCTCTTATTTTTAAAAAAGTCATCAGTAGTCTTTTCAATCCATTTTCCACCGATTGGACATTCATTATGACTACTAGCTTTATCACCTTCTCTCAGTTTAAAGATTACCTTATCTAATTTATATCCAGCTTTCATTTTTATTTTTTCTGTTCAAAGAGTGTTCATCATAATAAGGAGACATCTTGATCACAGTGAACACTCCTTCAACAGAAGAAAAATTTCTTCTAAAAGTCCATGCTTCAGGAAGGAGACACCAACCAAAGCACGGACTCTCTGCAGAAAACTAAAAATTGAATACTTTAAGGAGATGCGGAACTTCCTTAGTATCAATTTTCGAAAGTTTTCTGTCATTTATTCTTTTATTGATCTTTTCACATTCTAAATGACATGGGGAACATGCTTTAGAAGATTTATTTAAATCAATATTAGACATAAATTTCTTTTTTTCTTTCATTATTTCCAACCAGCAGCGGTCATTACCTCGACTGCAGCAGCTTGATTTTTTCCATAAGAAGCTAGTTTAGTTTTCATGTCTTGTTTAAAATCTAATCCTAGGTTGTTTACTACTAATGGACTTGGTGAAACACCATCAATCATTGGAAATTCAAAAGTATTATTAGTAAAATGCTCTTGAGACTCTGGAGTTAGTAAAAACTCTACAAGCTTAACAGCATTAGCTTTATTAGGCGCACCTTTTACTAAAGCTGCACAACTAACATTCATATGCGTTCCTCTATCATTTTGATTAGGGAAAAAAGCTTTAACTTTTTTAGCTGCCGCTTGTTGTTCTGGTCCTTTTTTTCCAGACAACATAAGAGCTAAGTAATAAGTGTTAGCTACAGCTATATCAGCCTCACCAGCTGCTACCGCCATGATTTGAGCTCTGTCATTACCTGTTGGTGTTCTTGCCATGTTAGCAACAACTCCTTCAGCCCATGCAGCTGTTGCAGCTTTTCCATTATTTTTAATTAATGAAGCTACAAGAGACTTATTGTAAATGTTACTAGACTTTCTAATAACTAATCTACCTTTCCATTTCGGATCAGCTAGGCCTTCATAAGTCATTCCAGATAATTCTGCACCAGTAACTCTTTCTGGTGAATAGTAAATTATTCTAGCTCTTTTTGCGATTCCAACCCACTTGTTTGTTCTGAAACTTGAGGGAACGGCTGCTTTGATAGCTGCAGATGTTAAACCACCTTGAAGCGTACCTTTTGCATCCATAGCTCCACATCTTCCAGCATCTGCTGTTATGTAAAGATCTGCGGAAGAATCTGCGCCCTCTTCAATTATTCTTTTTTCAAGAGCTCCTGATTTTCCGTTTATCAGATTAACTTTAATTCCAGTTTTATTTGTAAATTTGGCATATAAATCTCCGTCAGCTTTATAATGCCTAGCATTGAATATATTTACTTCACTTGCGATTGCAAAAGCAGATGCAAATAAAGAAATTATTAATGCCAAAGTTGTTATTTTTTTCATCAATTTCCTCATATGTTAGAATGAAAATGATAACTATTCGCAATGATAATGATTATCAATCGCAACAATGTCGCACCCTATAGTTGATTTATTTTAATGAATTAAGACTTCCAGTCGCCTATTTTGCTGAATAAAAAGTTCCTAAAAGCTTGTACTCTTGCAGTATTTTTCAGTGACTGGGGATATACAAAGTGAGCTTCTGTAATTGGTCCTTCTGATTTTGGTAAAACTTTTATCACGTTAGTCGAACTACTTACTAAATACTCAGGTAAAGCTGCTAAACCCACTCCAGATTCTACAGCTAACAATAGACCCATAACGCTATTTACCTTCATTATAGGTTTTCGTTTTTTACCGTCATGCATTCCTAATTTCAATACCCAATCAGGGTTATAAACTGGTGAAGGGGCACCTTTTCCAAAAGAAATAAATCTATGTTTATTTAAATCACCTATAGTTTTAGGCATACCGAACTTTTCTAAATATTTATTTGAGCCATATATGTAATATTTAAGATCTATAAGCTTTTTTTGAATATAATTAAGTTGTTTGGGTCTTCTCATAAAAATACCAATATCAGCTTGTCTTGTACTTAAATCCAATTCTTTATCTTCAAAAATAAGCTCAATTTCCACTTCGGGATTTAACCGCATAAATTCTTCAATTCTTGGGGTTAGCCAGTGTGTTCCGAAGCTTCTAACTGTTGTAATCGTTAGTTTTCCAGTTGGTTTATTTTTTTGATCACCTAAAGACGTTTCAACTTCTTTTAATTTACTAATTACTTCATGAGCAGTTTTAAATACATACTCTCCATTTTCAGTAAGAGTTAATCCTCTTGCATGCCTTTCAAATAATTGAACTTTTAAATCTTGTTCAAGAGACTGTATTTGTCTACTAATTGCAGACTGACTAAGATTTAAATTAACTGTTGCATTAGTAAAACTTCCTGCCTCAGCAACTGCATGAAATATTTTTAATTTATCCCAATCCATTATTTATTTAAATCAACTAAAACTCTTCCTGAAATTTCTCCTTTTAATATTTTAGGATAAGTTTCAACTAACTCCTCTAAACTTACTGTTTGAATTGATTTTTCTAATAAACTAAAATCAACTAGATTTGCTGCTTCACCCCAAATAAATTCTCTTCTTTTAATACTACAATTAGCAGAATCCATTCCCCAAAGTTTAATTCCTCTAAGCATAAAAGGTATTACATTTGTATTTAATTCATTAGTATTGGCATTTCCACATACAGCAATTATTCCATTAGAATTAGTTTGCACAATTGCATTAGCTAATATTTTTCCACCTACAGTATCTACAACCCCATCCCACAATCCTTTATCAATTAATCTTGGATCTTTGTCAAATTCACTACGATTAACAACATTTTTTGCACCTAATGATTTTAAATAATCAGCTTTAGAATCTTTTCCAGTAACTGCAGTTACATTATATCCCATTTTATTTAATATAATTACAGCAATACTACCAACACCGCCTGTTGCACCCGTTACTAAAACATCTTTTACTTTTTCACCTAATAATATTTCTTCTCTAGCCTTAATTGCGAATGCACTCATTAAAGAAGTAAAACCAGCTGTTCCTAAAATCATAGCTTGCTTACTTGTTAATTTTTTTGGTCTCTTTACTAAAAAATCTCCATTTACTTTTGCAATTTGTGAATATCCTCCATAAAAAATTTCACCCACTCTAAAACCCGTTAAAATGACATTATCACCTTCTTTAAATTTTGAATTTTTACTTTCTATTACGGTTCCCGAAAAATCTATTCCTGGAATATGTGGAAATTCTTTTACTAACCGACCACCGTTTTTTAAAATCATTCCGTCTTTAAAATTTAAATCGGAATAATCAACTTTAATAGTCACATCACCGTGCTTTAAAAAACTTTTATCTATTGATTTAACTTCTCTTGTAAACTCTTCACCTTGTTGATTTAAAACTAATGCTTTAAATTGATCAGACACTTTTTTATTCTTTTGCTATGCTGATAAATCTTAAATATCTATTTTGATATGAAAGATCTTCTTTAAATTGACCTAGATAATAATTTGTTACTGTTGTAGCTTGTTCTTTTTTGATGCCTCTCATAGTCATACACTGATGTGTGGAGTCTATTGTAACAGCAACACCTTTTGCATCTAAAGACTCCATAAGTGTATTCGCAATTTGCATAGTCAATCTTTCTTGTGTTTGTAGCCTTTTTGAAAAAACTTCAACAACTCTTGCTAATTTACTTAATCCAACGACTCTTTTTTTAGGTATATAAGCTACATGAGCTTTACCAATAATTGGAGCCATATGATGTTCGCAGTGACTTTGAATAGATATATTTTTTTGAACAACCATGTCATCGTACCCTTCAACATCTCCAAAAGTTTTGTCCAAAACTTGGTTGGGATCTTCCTTGTACCCTTTAAAATATTCCTTAAATGCTTTGACTACTCTTTTTGGAGTTTCCAACAATCCTTCTCTATTTGGATCTTCACCCATCCAAGTTAGAATTGTCTTGAAAGCCTCTTCAGCTTCCTTATCAGAGACTTTTTTTTAAATCTTGATTATTGTCGGTATCTTTAACTAATTTCATTGTGAGTTTTATACATATAATTATGCAATTTTAAAATATTTAATATATCCAGATATGTGCTACATAATCACCGTATATGTTCAAAAAAAGAGAAAATGTAGTCGAAATTGAAGAGGGAAATCTTCTTTCACCAAAATTTGATAATGATGGATTGATACCTGTTGTTACTATGTGTTCAAAAACAAAAGACATATTAATGCACGGGTATATGAACGTTGAAGCATTAAAAAAAACTATTGAAACAAAAGAAGCTCATTATTTTAGCAGATCAAGAAATGCTATTTGGCACAAAGGTAAAACAAGTGGTTTTGTACAAAAAGTAACTGAAATTAGAATTGATGATGATCAAGATTCTATTTGGTTAACCGTAGATATAGGTGATGGTGCTAGTTGTCATGTGGGCTATAGATCTTGTTTTTATAGATCGGTGCCATTGGGTCCGATTGATAATGGAAGAAAAGTTAAAATGAAATTCTTAGAAAAAGAAAAAAAATTTGATCCAAAAAAAGTTTATAAAGGTCAACCAAACCCAACTAAAATTTAATGATTAAAGTTATCAGACCTTTTGGACCTACAATTGCAAAGGTTAAAATGCCTAAAGATTTAATAAATGAATTAAATTCACATCTTGATGACATAGTTTCTGATGCAGAAAAATCAAAGAAGTTAGATTATGGAAAATATTTAGCTGGAAATGTAAAAAATGAATTTCAACTTGAAAAAAATTATATAACTCTATCTGGTTTAAAAGTTTTTTTAGAGGAAAACACTAAAGAATGGATACATCAATCAACAAAACAAGAGATCAAAAAATTTGAAATTATCGATAGTTGGATTGTTAGACAATTTGAAAATGAATATAATCCGCTCCACTCCCACGGAGGTCATATTTCAGGAGTTGGTTATTTAAAATTACCCAAAACTTTTGGTGAAACCTATCAAAAGAATAAACAAGAAAATTATAATGGAAAACTTCAACTTGTTCATGGGTCTAGAATGTTTTTATCACCTATTAATTTAAATATTCAGCCAGAACTGGGTGATTTTTATTTTTTTCCAAATTATTTAATGCATTGCGTTTATCCTTTTATAAACTCAAATGAAGAAAGAAGATCAATTTCGTTTAATGCATATATTGATAATGATATTTATAACGTCCATGGATCGTCATTAGATGAGAAATAAACAAAAAAATGTTTTGGGCGAAATTTTAGAAAATTGCTCAAATGATCCTCTAACAGGATGGTATAGAGATGGATGTTGTAATACTGATGAAAATGATCATGGTTTACATACAGTTTGTGCAAAGGTAACTACTGAATTTCTTGAATGGTGTAAAGAAGCTGGAAATGATTTGATTACACCTCATCCAGAATTAGGTTTTCCAGGTTTAAAAGATGGTGATGGATGGTGTGTTTGTGCAAGTTGGTATGCTAGAGCTGTAGAAGCTGGAAAAGGTTGTCCAATTTTTTTAAAAAGTACCCACGAAAATACTTTAAAGATATTACCAATTGAAACTTTAAAAAAATTTGCGATAGACCTATCTTAACTACATATTTCCATACTTAGGACCACCGCCACCTTCTGGGGTAACCCAAGTAATATTTTGTGAAGGCTCTTTAATGTCACAAGTTTTACAATGAATACAATTTTGTGAATTGATAACAAATTTGTTTAAACCATTCTCTTGTTGAACTTCATATACTCCTGCTGGACAATATCTTTGAGCAGGTTCATCAAATTTTTCCAAAGTATAATTTATTGGTAATGATGGATCTTTAAGTTTTAGGTGAACAGGTTGATTGTCCGCATGATTTGTTCCTGTTAGATAAACTGAGCTTGTTTTATCAAATGTAATTATATTATCTGGTTTTGGATAATCTATTTTTGGCATTTCATTTGCCAATTTTAATGTTTCATGATCGGCATGTTTGTGTTTTAATGTAAAAGGTAACTTACCTCTAAATAAAATCTGGTCAATTCCAGTAAATATAATGCCCAAAATTAATCCCCAACTAAAACTTGGCTTTACATTTCTTGCTTCACGCAATTCTTTATATAACCAACTTTTATTAAATTTTTCCTCAAAAATTGATAAATCTTTATCATTTTTGATATGTTCAAAAATTGTTTCTGCAGCAATTATCCCACTTTTCATTGCAGTGTGTGATCCTTTTATTTTTGGCATATTTAAAGTTCCTGCATCACATCCAACTAATAACGCACCTGGCATATACATTCTTGGCAAACTTTGAAATCCTCCTTCAATTAAGGCTCTAGCACCATAAGAAATTCTTTTTCCTCCCTCGATAACTTTTTTGATAGCTGGATGTGTTTTAAATCTTTGAAACTCATCAAAAGGTGAAAGATGTGGATTTTTATAATCTAAACCAATCACGTAACCTAAAAAAATTTGCTTATTTTCTGCATGGTACATAAAGCTTCCACCATAAGTATTATTATCTAAAGGCCATCCAGCAGTGTGCATGACTAAACCTTCTTCATGTTTTTTCTCATCTATTTCCCAAATTTCTTTAAAACCAATTCCATACTGTTGGGGATCTTTGTTTTTATCTAACTCAAATTTTTTAATTAATTGTTTACCAAGATGTCCTCTACATCCTTCAGCAAATACTGTTACTTTTCCTAAAAGTTCCATACCTGGTTCAAAGCTATCTTTTTTATTTCCTTCTTTGTCTACTCCCATATCTTGAGTAGCTACACCTTTTACAGAACCATCCTCATTATACAAAACTTCACTTGCTGGAAATCCTGGAAAAATTTCCACACCTAAAGCTTCAGCTTGTTCTGCGAGCCACCTACATAAGTTTGCTAAGCTAATAATATAATTTTTATGATTTTGTTGAACTTCTGGAAGTAACCATGTTGGCCAACTTAATGATTTGTTTCTTCCTAAAAATAAAAATTTTTCTTTAGTAACTTTTGTTTTGATCGGAGAATTCAAATCCTTCCAATTTGGTAATAATTCATCTAATGCTCTAGTTTCAAAAACATTTCCACTTAATATGTGGGCACCAATTTCTGAAGCTTTTTCTAAAAGACAAACATTTAAATTTGGATCTAATTGTTTTAGTTTGATAGCAGTTGACAAACCTGATGGACCACCACCAACAATTACAACATCATATTCCATTGTCTCTCTGGACATATTCTAATTTTTTACAGATTCTATTATTTTTGTATAGTGTTTAATTTGTTCAATTCTTCAAGAAATTTTGGAAGTGCTTCAAAAAGATCTGCTTCAAGGCCGTAATCTGCAACACTAAATATTGGAGCTTCTCCGTCTTTATTTATTGCAACAATTACTTTACTTTCCTTCATTCCTGCCAGATGTTGAATAGCTCCTGATATTCCTACTGCAATATATAAATCGGGTACAACTACTTTACCTGTTTGTCCAACTTGATGATCATTTGTAATATAACCTGCATCCACTGCAGCTCTTGATGCTCCAATTGCAGCATTAAGTTTATCAGCTACTGCTGTGATTAATTTAAAGTTTTCTCCACTTTGCATTCCTCTTCCACCTGAAACTACTACTCTTGCTGTGCCTAATTCTGGTCTATCAGATTTAATTTCTTCTTTTTTTATAAATTTTGACAATTCAGAAGCATCTCCAGGATCACCATTTATGATTTCAGCAGATCCTCCTGATGTTGGTGCAGGATCAAAAGATGTAGGTCTGATTGTTACACATTTAACTCTATCTGTACTTTTGACTGTAGCAAATGCGTTTCCAGCATAGATTGGTCTTAAAAAAGTATCTTCGGAAATCACTTTTGTAATATCACTAATTTGAGAAACATCCAATAAAGCTGCAATTCTTGGCATTAAATTTTTACCAAATGTGTTTGCTGAACAAATAATATGCGAATAACTTTCTGCTAACTTTATTACTGCAGAAGTATAATTTTCAGCAAGATAATTTTCATATAAGCTATTATTCACATGTATTACTTTTTTAACATTTGGAACTTCAGAAATAGATTTGGCAACACTATCTGAATTTGAACCTAACACTAAAACATGTACATCTTCATTTATTTGAGATGCAGCTGAGATTGCATTCAATGTAAAAGGTTTTAGTTCTTTATTATTATGTTCAGCTATTAATAAAATCGACATTATATTACTTTAGCCTCATTTTTTAATTTTTGTACTAATTCCTCTACAGTTGCGACTTTTATCCCTGCTTTTCTTTTTGGTGGTTCTTCAACTTTAATCTGTTCTATCCTTGGTTTTGTGTCTACACCTAGATCTGATGCTGTAATTTGTTCAATTGGCTTTTTTTTAGCTTTCATTATATTTGGCAAAGAAGCATATCTTGGCTCATTTAATCTTAAATCACATGTAACTATTGCAGGAACATTTACCTCAATAGTTTCTAAACCTTCATCTATTTCTCTTGTAACCTCTAAAGATTTGTCTTTAACTTCAATTTTTGAGGCAAAAGTTGCCTGTGGCCAGTTCAATAATGCTGCTAACATCTGTCCAGTCTGATTACAATCATCATCTATAGCTTGCTTGCCCATAAAAACTAAATCTGGCTTTTCTTTTTCAACAACTTTTTGTAAAATTTTTGATACCGCTAATGGTTCAATAACTCCATCAGCCTTTACAAGAATTCCTCTATCAGCACCAACAGCTAGAGCTTTTCTAACGGTCTCTTGTGCTTTTTCTTCGCCAACAGAAATTGCCACTACTTCTGTTGCTTTTCCAGCTTCTTTTATCTTTACTGCTTCCTCTATTGCATTATCATCAGGTGGATTAGTTGACATTTTAACATTATCAGTGATAACACCTGATCCATCTTCTTTTACTCTAATCTGAACGTTATAATCAATTACTCTTTTTACTGCGACTAATATTTTCATCAAGCTCTCAATAATTTATTTTCTGCATCATAAGGACTCTCTTCTAATATTGTAGCCTCATACATTTTTCCAAGAATATCAACTTTAAGTTTTTCACCAACATTAGCTAAATCAGGTTTTACCATTGCTAAAGCAATAGATTTATCCAATCTAAATCCGTACTCACCACCAGTTGCTCTTCCAACTACTTTGTCATCTTTATAGATCGGGTTATTTCCTAATACATCAGAGTCTGTTGTGTTATGAACTTCAAGTGTAACTAGCTTGTTATCAAAGCCTTTTTGTCTCCACTTATTTAGTGCTTCAAGACCGATAAAGTTTCCTTTATTTGGATGGATAAATCTATCTAAACCAGACTCATAAGGTGAATATTCAATAGATAGTTCTGTTCCTACTAACTTATAAGATTTCTCTACTCTTAAACTGTTCATTGCCCTGATACCAAAAGGTTTGATACCTAAATCTTTCCCTGCTTCCATTAATTTATCAAAAATGTGATTTTGATATTCAATTGGGTGATGTAATTCCCACCCAAGTTCTCCTACGAAGTTTACTCTCATAGCATTTACCGGGGCATATCCAACATTCACATTTTTAGCTGTTAACCATTTGAAATTTTCATTAGAAAAATCATCAGTTGAAACTTTTTGCATTAAAGCTCTTGCTTTAGGTCCTGCAACAACAAGTACTCCTGTGCTATTGGTTAGATCCTCAAATATTACCGATCCATCTGTTGGCATCCATTTTTGTATCCAATCATGATCTAATCGTAAATTTGCACCTGCAGAAACAAGATAATAACTATTTTCTGCCTCTTTCATAATTGTGAATTCTGAGTGCACCCCACCTTTAGTGTTCAGCGCATGACATAAGTTTATTCTACCAATCTTTTTAGGAAGTTTATTTGCAACTAAGTAATCTAAAAATTCCTCTGCTTTTGGTCCTTTTATTCTACATTTTGCAAATGCAGTCATATCTAGAAGACCAACATTTTTTTTAACATTTTCACATTCTTTTTTAATCGCATCAAACCATTTAGATCTTCTGAAAGACCAGTCGTCTTTTTGTTCCATTCCATCTGTTGCAAAAAAATTAGGCCTCTCCCATCCAAATTTTTGACCAAAAACAGCTCCAAGATTTTTCATTCTTTCATAGCAAGGTGAAGTTCTAAGTGGTCTTGCGGCTGGTCTCTCTTCATCTGGATAATGCACGATAAATACATGACTGTAAGCTTCTTCATTTTTTGCTTTTAAATAAGACTTAGTAGCATAATTTCCGTAGCGTCTTGGTTCTACACCAAGCATGTCTATTGTAGGTTCCCCATCTACTATCCACTCTGCTAGTTGCCAGCCTGCTCCACCTGCGGCTGTAATTCCAAAACTATGCCCTTCATTAATCCAAAAATTTTTTAACCCCCAAGCTGGACCAACTATAGGATTTCCATCTGGCGTATAACAAATTGCTCCGTTATAAACTTTCTTTACTCCAACTTCTCCAAAGGCAGGTACACGATGTATTGCTCCTTCAATATGTGGAGCAAGTCTATCTAAATCTTCTTGAAATAATTCATACTCCGAATTTTTTGATGGTCCCTCAACATAACATGCAGGTGCTCCGTCTTCATAGGGACCTAAAATCAGCCCACCTGCCTCTTCTCTCATGTACCATCTACTATCACTGTCTCTTAGTACGCCCATCTCAGGTAAACCATCTTTTTTTCTTTTTTGAATTTCTGGATGTGGCTCAGTTACAATGTATTGATGTTCAACAGGTATTACTGGAATATCTAATCCAACCATTTCTCCAGTTTGTCTTGCAAAGTTTCCTGAACAAGATATTACATGTTCACATTCAATTGAACCTTTATCTGTTTCTACTATCCAGCCATCTTTAGTCTGTCTCATAGATAAAACAGTTGTATTTCTATAAATCTCAGCTCCTCTATTTCTTGCACCTGTTGCAAGTGCTTGTGTTAAATCAGCTGGTTGAATGTATCCATCTTCAGGGTGTTGGATTGCTCCAACTAAATCGTCTGTATGACATAAAGGCCAAATTTCTTTGACTTGTTGTGGTGTTAAAAACTTTACATCCACTCCTATTGTTTTGGCAACTCCAGCATATTGATGATATTCATCCATTCTATCTTTTGTGCTTGCTAAACGAATGTTTGACACAACACTAAAACCAACATTTTTTCCTGTCTCTTCCTCTAATTTTTTATATAGATCAACTGCATATTTATGAAGCTGGCCTACAGAATAACTCATATTGAAAAGTGGCAGCAATCCTGCAGCATGCCAAGTAGAACCTGAGGTTAACTCTTTTCTTTCAACTAAAACAACATCCGACCATCCTTTTTTTGCAAGATGATAAAGGGCACTAACACCGACCACTCCACCACCTACAACAACTACTTTTGTTTTAGTTTTCATTAGACGATTCCTACTAAATTTTTATTCATTACGAAACAAAATTGTATCGTAGACTATCAAATTGAACTTCCCAACGGAATTGGACTCGAGACCATCGTAGTTAACCAGCAGTCTTTTAAAGGGCCATCCATAGTGTATTTTTCAACCTGCCAATTAAACTTATGATAAATCTTTTCCTGATCAAGAATTATAACCTCAAATTGAGCCCATTTGTCACTACTACCAACCTCAGTAATTGTGTGGCTAATATGATTGATAAGCATCTGATATGATCTGCCTTTTATCATTTTTTTAAAATTTGGAAGGGGGCCTGTATTTTTTTTGTTTTCAGGATGAGCAAAATTCCAAGTTTGTTCTATTCCACTATCTTTAAAATAATCATCGTTTTTCATCAATCCTTTAAGTTGGATTTGAATAACTTCTTTTGGTTTAATTGAACTGCTTGGACTAATTAAATCTGCTTTTAAAGAAACAGTGCCTAAAAAATATAATAAAATAAAATTAAACGTTAAGAGCAGTCTTTTTGACGTCTTCAAGGAATTGTTTTCGCTTTTCATCACTAACAAATGGTACAGCAAAGTATCTTCTGTAATTAATATTATAAATGCCGCACATATGAAAAACCCCTCTTTTAAGTCTTCTAATTGGTAAATTTAAAAAAAAAGTTGTAATTGCTAATCTAGGTGAACCATATGTGCAAAAAATAATTGCTTTTTTATCTCTCAGATTTCCAATTGGATAACCATAATTTCCCCATAATTGTTTAAATTTAAAAGCCCAAGGTGGAGCTAAAACTTTATCTATCCAACCCTCTACAATTGCTGGCATTCTAAAATTCCAAATAGGTGCAATTAAAACAATTATATCAGATGCATCTATTCTTTTTCTATGGTCTAATACTATGTTATCAGGTTCTTCGCCTGCAAAAACTGGATCGAATTTTTCTTTATATAAATCAACAGAGTCTATCGAATGACCCTTCTCTTTTGCCGCATCTATAAATGTATTTCTTATTGAAGCATTAAATGATTTGTCGTCATAGTGACCATATACAAGAAATATTTTTTTCATTAGAATCTATTATTACTAAAATGACACATTTAAAACCAATAAATAATTATTAAATAACCATTATGATCGATTATATTGTTGTTGAAGGTTCACATAAAAATCCAAATGAAATGAGCACTATTGATAAAAAGACAAAAAAAGAATATGGGCCCTTTGTTGACAGAAGTGAAGCTGAATCATTAGCTAAATCTTTAATACAAAAAAATGTCGATGATTTCTATCACCGAGCATGGGTAATAACTAGAAACTAAATTAATCTTGAAGTGCTGGAAAAGCTTGCCTAACTTTTAGAAAATAACTTTGGTACTCCATTTTTGTGCATTTGTTTTCAATATAACTTATATTGTTAATTTCCATCAACTTTTTGGCTTCCTCACTTTTAATTCCTAATTGTAACCATAAAACTTTAGCTCCAATTTTTATTGTGTCTTCAGCAATAGCTGGCACCTCTTTTGAAGGTCTAAAAACATCTACAATATCAATAGTATCCTTAATATCAGTTATTTTTCCATAAACCTCTTCACCTAAAATTTTTTGACCTTTTGCTTTTGGATTAACAGGATAAACCTTATATCCATATTTCTGCATGTACTTCATTACAATCGTTGATGCTTTAGTTGGATCGTTGCTAACTCCAATCATTGCTATTTTTTTATATTTAGAAAGAATATCTTTAATCTCACTCATTAATTATTCTTAATCTTTTCTTCACAGAAAGTTTTTGCCTCATTAATAGTCATTGGTTTTTCTAATTTCTGGCTTCCAGCAACGCAAGCGTCTATTGCTCTTTTAAAATTATGATCTCTAAAGGTTAAAATAAAATAAAGTCCAAATATTATTAAAATAATGGTTATAATATTCTTTATTTTCATTTATTTTTCCATTTTGGTTTTCTTTTTTCTAAAAAGGCAGTAATTCCTTCTTTAGCATCCATTGCCATCATATTAAGTGTCATCATTTTACTCGTATAAGTATAAGCTTTTCTTAAAGGCATTTCTAATTGCTTATAAAAAGCTTGCTTACCAATTTTGATTGTAAGATTGGATTTTGAAGCAATTTTTTTAGCAACTTTCATAACTTCAATGTTTAGTTTTGTTTTTGGAAAACAATCGTTAATTAACCCAATTTCTTTTGCAAAATTTGCTTTAATCGGTTCCCCTGTAAGCAACATTTTCATCATTGGTTTTCTATTTATTTTTCTACTTACAGCAACCATCGGTGTGCTACAAAATAATCCAATATTAACACCAGGTGTTGCAAATAAAGCATCTTTTGAACTGTATGCTAAGTCACAACTTGCAACTAATTGGCAACCTGCAGCGTAAGCTGCTCCGTGAACTTTAGCTATGACAGGTTTCCGTCCTTCAACAATTTGAAGCATTAATTTTGAGCAAAGATTAAATAATTTTTGATATTTATTTTTAACTTTAAGGCTTTTAACTTCTTTTAAATTATGTCCAGCGCTAAACCCTTTGCCTGCCCCCTCAAGAATAATAGCTTTTATCTTTTTATCTTTATCGAGTTTTTGAAAAACTTTAATTAAATCTTTCAAATTTTGAAATGATAACGAGTTATATGTCTTAGGCTCATTGATTGTAACGATAGATATTCCACTAGATAAATTTTTAACTTTTATATTCATTAAAAATTCTATTTAAGCTTTCCTTCTTCTCTCATTTTAGCTCTTATTTTTGTGGCAGAAATTTTTTGTATTTCTTCAGATAAAACAATTTCTTCAATTTTATATCCAACTCCTCTGCCATAACAAATATTTGTTATATTGGGGACTAAAATTATTTTAAAACGTCCTTTAAATTCTGGATTAAGTCTTTCCTCAATGTTTTTTTTTACAGTTTCAAAGTCGAAAGGATTGTCATCTACACCCTGAACGTCTCTTATTTGAATACAAACTTGACCTGTTTTTTTTATTATCTCTTTAAATAAAGTATAATGACCGTCATGAAAAGGTTGCCATCTTCCTAGCATTTGAGCCGTTGGTTTTTTGTTATCCCATTCGTAAGACATTATTTTATCTCCTTTAAAATTTTTGTTGCCCAGTTTTTAGCATCTTGTGTGGTCACATGAAAGTCATACTTCTCCGGTTTTACGAACATTTTATTTGTGTCATCAAACCTTCCTTCTTTAATTGTGTCTACCCAAATAGTATAATCGGCTGGAAATAAACTTCTTGCCTCAGGTGTTGGACAAATAAAATCCGCAACAACATAATTTCCCTCATTTTTAAGTTTCGTGGCAAAGTCTGCCATTCTTTTTGCTTGTCTTTTTCTTCCTTCCTCAGAGAAATCCCAATCATTAGCTGCTTTTCTTACTTCGTCTGCATTTAACCTTTTTGCACTTAACATCGGACCAAGTTCGTTTGCTAAAGTAGTTTTTCCAGATCCAGGTAACCCCATTATTAAAATTATTTTCATGTTAAATTATTAGCAACCCATTTATGAAATTGGTGTGTTGGTTGATCCATAATTGGTGAAAAATTTCCACCATTGTAAACTGGTGAGTTTCTTCCCTCTTGCATTCCCTCAATAGCATTTATGTCTTCTAACATAACATCTTTCCAAAATCTTGAGTTTTCTTTTCTTAGTTCTTTCAATTCTTCACCATTAGCACTTTCGTTACCAACATAATACATTTGCATGTGTTCTTTAGTTTTATTCATTGTCAAAGGTTCTAGCCAAAAAACATAAAAATGATCTATGTGTAATCCTATCATCACATTTGGAAATAAAGCAATATACTCAGAATTCTTTAACATGTTTTTATCCCAGTTAGAAAAAGTATGAAACTTTTTATTTCCTTTCACAGGTTGTTCATATTTTTTACTTCCCTGACCAGCAAATCTATTGGGCAATCCCTGAATATGATAATGATCATCTATATTTGAAACTTTATTTAACTCTGGATGAATTGTTGGTAAATGATAACTTTCACAATAATTTTCGATTGCAAATTTCCAATTACAATTTACTTCTAAATTAAAATAACCGTAATCTTTTGAATGAACTAAAGATTTTTGATCTTTTAAATTTATGAACTTTGACCATCTATTTTCCAAAGGTTTAATGTATTCGTCAAATTCAATTTCATTTGAATTAATGTTTACAAAAATTATATCCATCCAAACTTTCGTTTTGACTTCCTTTAAGCTACTTTTCATTTTATCAAATTTTTCTGATTGATGAATGTTAAGGCCTCCAATATGTGGAGTGGCTACAAGTTTTCCATTGAAATCGTAAGACCAAGAATGATAAGGACATCTGATTACGTTTTTAAGGGTACATGATTTGTCCAAAAGCTTAAAACCCCTATGACTGCAAACATTGTGAAATACTCTAATTCTCTTGTCTTTATCTCTTACCACAATCAGTGGAACTCCTAGTAAGTTGTGTGGCCTGGCATCTCCAGGATTAGGGGTTGAGCTTGCTACACCAATTACTGTCCATTTATTGAAAAAGATCTTTTCTTTTTCATGCGCCAAATAATCATTATTTACATAACATTCATTGGGTAAACCATTGGCTTCTTCAATAGGTTTATCAACATTATCTAGTTTTTTGATATCAAGTATTTCAGAAAGAGGTAATTTTTTGAGATTTTGGTCCACAAAAAAAATTATCATGCGAAAATTTTTAAGCAACAAATTTCGCCACACTCCCAAATGAATTTCTTTGACAGCTTTTTTAAAAAAGATAATGATCAGGGAATGAAATTTTCTTTGGAAATTGGTCCCCAAACTGACCTTTCAACAGTGCCTCCAGTAAAGGATGTTTATATAACTATGTTGCCTGGAGGAGACTATAAAGAGACAGCTCAACAAGCGGTTGAGCTCGTAAAAAAAGGTTTTAACCCAGTACCTCATTTTCCTGCAAGGTCAATACATGATGAAAAGCAGCTAAAAGATTATGTTTCGAGATGCAAAGATGGAGGGGTAAAACAGGCTTTAATAATTGGTGGAGGTCGAGAGCCTCTGGGAAAATTTGATAGCTCGTTTCAACTTTTAGAGACTGGTTATTTTGAGAAGATGACAATAGGAATTGCTGGACACCCAGAGGGGAGTCCTGATATATCCGATTCAGATTTAGAAAAAGCTATGATAGATAAAAAGCCTTACGCTGATTATATTGTGACCCAGTGGTTATTGGATCCTCAGCCTATTATAGATTTTGTGTCTAAACAAAGCGTACCAGTACATGTTGGAATTACTGGGCCTCTAAAAATATCTAGCTTAATTAAATTTGCTAATATTGTAGGAGCAAAAAATTCCCTTAACTTTCTTAAATCTAATTTTAGTAAGGCGTTAGATTTATTGAAACCTAAAGACCCTAATGATTTAATTGGGAAAGTTAAATCGCATACTGATTTCTTCCACATTTATACATTCGGCGGCTTGAAGGAAACTAACAAGTGGTTGAAGGAGAATGGTTATGTCTAAAGAATTTGACTATACTAAACTAAAACATGTTACTTCTGTTGATCAATCAGATAGAGAAGTACCATACAATTTAAGACAAAGTGGGCCAACAAAAGTTGAAATGTTAATTTCAACAAGAGTTAGAAAATCACCTTATTGGCATTTATCAATGCAGGCAGGTTGTTGGAGAGCTACAGTTTATAATCGTATTTATCATCCAAGAGGTTATGTGAAACCTGAAGATGGTGGAGCGATGGTAGAATATGATGCAATTGTAAATCATGTAACGATGTGGAACGTTGCTGTTGAAAGACAGATAAGAGTTAAGGGTCCAGATGCAGAAAAATTTACTGACTACGTCATAACTAGAGACGCAACAAAAATCTCACCAATGAGAGCAAGATATGTAATTTTGTGTAATGCTTACGGAGGAGTTTTAAACGATCCAATTCTTTTGAGAATTTCAAAAGATGAGTTTTGGTTTTCTCTGTCAGACTCTGATATTGGAATGTATCTACAAGGTGTCAATGCTGACGGTAGATTTAATTGTACTATTGAAGAAATAGATGCTTGCCCTGTTCAAATACAAGGTCCTAAATCAAAAGCTTTGATGAAAGATTTATGTGGAGATCAAGTTGATTTTGACAACATGCCTTTTTACGGTTTAGCTGAAGTTAAAGTTGGAGGAAGAAGTTGTGTAATTTCACAATCAGGTTTCTCTGGCGAGGCTGGATATGAAATTTATTTGAGAAATGCCACTTTATACGCTGACGATATGTGGAATGCTGTTCTTGATGCGGGTAAAAAACATAAATTAATGGTTATTGCTCCTGCGCACCATAGAAGAATTCAAGCTGGTATTCTTTCATGGGGACAAGATATGGATATGCAACATAATCCCTACCAATGTAATCTTGGATATCAAGTTTCTTTATCTGGTAAAGGTGAATGGAACAAGAAATCTGATTATGTTGGAAAAGAAGCTTTAGAAAAAATGGGTAAAGAAATTAAAGCTGGAAAAAAACCATATAAATTACAATTAGTTGGAATGGAGTTAGGTGGTAAACCTATTGAAGATTATGCTCCAGATTTTTGGTTAATATCTAATGAGTCTGGTGGAGACCCTGTAGGATTTATAACTTCACCATGGTATCACCCAGAAAAGAAAACTAATATTGCTATGGGATACGTGCCATTTGATGGAACTTTAAATGCAAATGGATTTCCAAAGGGTAAAGCCGGAGCTAAATTTAAGGTTCATTTACCTGAAAAATACTCTGATACTCCAGGAAAACCTGTGGATGCAGTTGTAGTTGATATACCATTTAAAGAGTCTTTCAACGCAAACACTAGAGAAGTTAGCAAAGGTTAATATTTCTTGGGAGGGGAGTTCAATCCCCTCCCTTTTTCAATTTGAATGTCTAAAGCTTTTTTAATTGCAATTTGCATTATCATAATTATTGCATTAATAATCTTTCCATTAATTGTTTCATATAATGAACAAAAAAATAAAAAAAAATAAATGTTTGGTGAATTTCTTAATATAGTTTTTAAATCTATAAAATTAGATAAATCGCTATATAGCGACAACAAAAATTTTGGTGAAGCCTCAATTTACTTTGCAGGAATTATAATGATCTTAGATGGTATAGCTGGGGCAGTTGCTGCAAATACTGTAATTAAAACTGCAGTTGCAATGTCAGGATTAACAGCAATTTTTACTTGGTTTATTTGGTCAATTTTAATATTTGTGTTGGGAGTAAAAATATTCCCTGATAAACAAACTAAAGTTTCATTTAAAAAAGTTCTTACAGCAGTTGGATTTGCTCATGCGCCAGGATTAATAAGATTTTTTGCAGTTACTCCAGATTTAATGATACCAATAATTTTTTTTACTCAATTTTGGATATTTGCTAGTTTAATAATTTCAACTAAACAAATATTAAATCTAAAGTCGAATTTTAAATCCTTTGGAATTGTATTTTTATCTTTTCTTATCATTGTTTTTTTATCAATTTCTTTTGTAATGAGCAGAATGGATGTTCTGCCAGTTAATCACATCTAAATAGGGAAAATAGTTTTGGAAACTCTACAGGAATTACAAATCTTAAAACCTGTTAAA
>QCQC01000012.1:0-22500 GCA_003212295.1 Pelagibacteraceae bacterium AG-447-E22
TAAAAAAAAAAATTAAAAAAAATACTGCAGCTATAATGGTTGAACCTATAATGGGAGAAGGTGGCATTAAAGTAATTCCTGACTGGTGTTTAAAGGAGTTGAGAAAATTGTGTAATAAAAAGAAAATATTGTTGATACTCGATGAAGTTCAATGTGGCATTGGTAGAACGGGTGACTTTTTTGCCTTTGAAAAATCAAAGGTAAAGCCAGATATAGTTCCTATAGCAAAAGGTATAGGAGGAGGTTTTCCAATTGGTGCAGTTTTGATGAATAAAAAAGTAGCTTCTAGCATGATACCAGGTACTCATGGTTCCACATTTGGAGGAAATCCTTTAGCGATGAAAATTGGAAGTGTAATTATGGATATAATAGCTAAAAAAAGTTTTTTAAATGAAGTAAAAAAAAATTCTCAATATTTTCACAAAAAGTTGAACAAATTAAGAGAAGACTTTCCTAAAATAGTTAAAGAAATAAGAGGCAGAGGTTTTTTGATTGGTTTACAGTTACATGGAGATCAAACAAATTTTATTAAAAAACTTATGGAAAATAAGTTACTTACAATAAGAGCAGCTGAAAATGTTATTAGAATTTTGCCTCCACTAAATGTAAAGAAAAGTGAGATTGATAAAGCAGTTAAAATTTTAAATAAAGTGTGTAAAGAGTATTTGGGATGAAGCATTTTATAAATCTTAAAGATATTCCGGCGAAAGATTTAAGAAAAATTTTAATAAGTGCTAAGAGTAGAAAAAAACGTAGAAATAATTTAAGCAATTTAGAAATTGATAAAGACTCTCCATTAAAAGGTAAATTGTTGATTCAAATGTTTGAAAAATCCAGTTTAAGAACAAGATTAAGTTTCTACCTAGCAATCAAACAACTTGGAGGTAGCACATTAACACTCAGACCAGATGAGTTACATTTATCAAAAGGAGGAGAAAGTATTGAAGATACAGCTAAGATATTATCAAACTTTGGAAATATTTTTATGCTTAGAACAAATAGTGATAAAAAATTAGAAGAGTTTAAAAAATATTTATCAATACCAATTATTAACGGACTTAGCCCATCAGCACATCCTACCCAAGTTTTATCTGATGTTTTTACTGTTGAGGAAATAAAAAAAAAACCTATTTCAAAATTAAACATTGTTTGGATCGGGGACTGTAATAACGTATTAAATTCATTAATAACTGCATCAATTAAATTTTCTTTTAAATTAAATATTGGTTGTCCTAAGAATTATAATCCAAATAAAGAAATGTTAGAATATATTAAAATAAATAAAAATAAGATTTTAATATTTAATGATGCAAAAAAAGCGGCAAAAGATGCTGATGTAATTTTTTCTGATAAAGTAATATCAATGAACGATAAGGTTAACAAATTAAAAAAATTAAATCATTTTAAAAAATTTAAAATTAACGATAATTTAATGAGATATGCAAAGAAAGATTGTATTTTTTTACATTGTTTGCCTAGAGGTAAAGAAGTTGATGAAAAAATTTTTTTAAGCAAAAAATCAAAAGTTTGGCAACAAGCTATTAATAGAATTCATGTGCAAAAATCTATATTACTTTATAGTCTAGATAAATTAAGGTAAAGGTAATGGACTATCTGAGTTTTGATTTAAATATAAAATTACCGAAGCTCTATCTTTTTCTTTTCTTAAACCTGCAAAAGCCATTTTAGTACCTTTAATCCATTTAGCTGGTTTGATTAGGTAACCATTTAATTCTTCAAATGTCCATTCTTTCCCATACTCTGCAAGTGCTTTAGAATATTTATAATCACTTACAACACCTACTTTTCTTCCAACAACATTATATAATGCTGGACCAATATTATTTTTTCCTCCTTTAACAATTGAGTGACATGCTGCACACTTTTTGAAAACTTTTTCTCCAATAGTGAGATCTCCCATAGCCATTAAAGCCGCCATATCAATTTTTTCTTCTGTTGTTTCTGAACTTGTTGTGCTTGTAGCCACAGCTTGTTCTATATCAACAGAATATCCAGGTGTTTTTGGTTTTTCGACATAAAATATTACATCAGATATTTTTCCAATACCAATAATAACTAGTGCAACCATTAAAATTGCAGCTACTATTTTATTTATTTCAAAAGAATCCATTTATTAAAAATTATTTTGAACGTATAACACTATAAATTAAAAATTGCTTATATATTTTGATGTACAATTTTGCCTCTGTTTATATTGTAGATATAAATAAAAAAGACCAATGAAAACATTAGTAATAATTCCCTCAAGACTATCAGCCACTAGATTGCCTGGCAAACCATTATTAAAAATTAACGGTTTATCAATAATTTCACATGTTTTTAAGAAAGCTGAGAAGGCAAATATTGGGGAAGTTATAGTTGCAGCTGAGGATCAAGAAATTATTGATGATGTAAAAAAAAATGGAGGACAAGCAATTTTAACTAATAACCATCATAAAACTGGCACAGATAGAATTTATGAGGCTATACAAAAATTTGATAACTCTAAAATTGAATTAGTAATGAATCTTCAGGGAGATGAGCCTTTGATGAACATAAATGATATTAGAAATTTGAAATATCAAATGATAAAAACACAATCTCAATTGGGAACTTTAGCTTCAAAGATTGTTGACAAAAATTTGCATGATAATTTAGATGCAGTAAAAGTTATGACCGAAAAAAGTTTAAATCTTTCAAATTTTCCACTTGCTAAAAATTTTATGCGAAAGTCTGAGGAAAGGTATAAAAATATTTATCATCATTTAGGTATATATTGTTATCAGCTAGAAACTTTAAAAAAATTTGTGGCATACAATCAATCATCTCGTGAAATTAAAAATAAATTGGAACAATTAAGAGCATTAGACAATGGCATTAGTATAAATGTTTCATTAGCAAAAGAGTCTCCTATTGGTGTAGATACAAAAGAGGATTTTGTGGCTATTAAAAAAATTATGGAATATAAATCATAATGAATAAAATTTATTTTCAAGGATCTTTTGGGGCATACTCACATTTGGCAGCTTTATCTATAGATCCAAAGGCTGAGATTATTCCTTGTAAAACGTTTGATGAGTGTTTTTTAAGGGCATTGAAAGATCCAAAAGGTAAGATTATAATTCCCGAGTCTAATAGAATTACAGGTAACATAGGTATTGAATATTTAATATTTAAATATCGATTGAATATCTATTCTGAATATTTTCAGAAAATTGAACATAACTTGTTGGCTTTGCCAGGTACAAAAATAACAGAAATTAAAGAAGTATATTCACATTCACAAGCTTTGTCTCAATGCTCAAACTTTATAAAAAAATATAATTTAACCGAATATGTAAGTGCCGATACAGCCGGCTCTGCAGAAATGGTATCAAAAGAAAAATTAAAAAAAAAAGCAGCAATTGCCTCTAAATTAAGTGCTGAGACTTATGGTTTAGAAGTTATAGAAAAAAATATTGAAAATGAAAAGGGAAATTTGACAAGATTTTTAATAATGGGAAAAAATATATCACAACCAGAGTTTGGAAAAAAAAAATATATAACTTCTTTTTTATTTAAATTAAAAAGTAAACCAGCTGCTCTATATCAATCTTTGAGTGGATTTGCTATTCATGCAGTAAATTTAACAAAATTACAAAGTTATCCAGAAAAGAATTCTTTTGACTCTTATTTTTTCTTATGTGATTTGGATGGTCACATAGAAGATCCAAAAGTTCAAAAATCTTTAGAAGAACTTGGATTACACTGCGAAGATTTTCACGTCCTAGGTGTTTTTGAGGCTGACAAAATAAGACAAAAATAATTTTTAAACTTTTCTTGTAGATAGTAAATTATTACTGCTATAATAGATTTGGAGGCTAGGGCGTTTGCTGCATGAACCCGACTAGGTCCTAACGGAAGCAATCGTAATGACAGTTTAACGGGTCTAGTCTCCTAAAAGGAAGATTATAAATGGATAAGAATTCTAAAGTATTGGCATTAAAATATAGGCCACAAGTTTTTGAAGATTTGATAGGTCAAGATATAATTGCAGGAACAATTATTAATTCAATAAAAGAAAATAAAGTTCCTAACGCTTATTTGTTTACAGGTATAAGGGGGATAGGAAAAACTACAATAGCAAGAATAGTTGCAAAGTCGTTAAATTGTTTAAAAGGTATTGATGACTTATGTAAAAAAGATTTCTGTGAAAATTGTAAAGCAATTGCAAATTCAAATCATATTGATGTTTTGGAAATGGATGCAGCAAGCAAAACAGGGGTAGACGATGTAAGAGATTTAATAGAGTTTTCGAGATATGGCCCTACTTCATCTAAATATAAGATATTCATAATCGATGAGGTTCATATGTTAAGTAAACAAGCATTTAATGCCTTGTTAAAAACACTAGAGGAGCCACCTCAATATGAAAATGGAGGAGGTCTAAAATTTATTTTTGCAACAACAGAAATTAAAAAAATTCCAATAACAGTTCTATCTAGATGTCAAAGATTTGATTTATCGAGAATTAAATCAAGTGAATTGTTTAAATTTATAAAAATGATTAAGGACAAAGAAAATGGCAAAGTTTCTGATGAAGCTTTAAAATTAATTGTAAAGATATCAGAAGGATCTGTAAGAGATGCATTATCTTTACTTGATAGAGGTTTATTAACTTTAGAAAAAAATGAGGAACTTGACCTCATGAGTGCTCAAAAAATATTTGGATATTTTGATAAATCTCAATTAATTGAAATATTCAATTTAATTTTGAAAGGTGATGAAAAGAATGTTATTGAACTTTATAGAAAAATTTATGACCAGGGAATTGAACCGAAAGTTTTTATTAATGATTTTTTAGAACTTATTTATTTTTTTAAAAATATAAATTTGATAACATTAGAAGGAACAAATTTTTCACTAAATGACACGGAATTCTCTAAAATAAAAGAAATATCAAAAAATATTGATGGAGAAGTTTTAATATTATTTTGGCAGTTAACAATAAGAACGCTTGAGGAATTAAACATTGTATCAAATCAAAATCTTACTATAGAAATGTTATTATTAAGACTTATGTATCTTAGCTCAACAAAGTCGAAAAAAAATGAAATTAATTCTGATCATCATTCAAATGAAGTGAATACTTTACAGGTAGAAGAAAAAAATATCTCATTAGATTTTAAAAATGATGTTGTCAATCAAATTAAAAATGTCACTCAAGAAAAAAAAATAAAACCTGAAACACAAAGTGAAAGCAAGGCTGAAAATAAAATTCTAATTGCAACTTTTGAACAACTTTTGAATGTCTGTAGTGAAAAAAAAGAAATGAAATTAAAATACGAACTTGAAAAAAATGTGAATCTTGTGAGATTCGAGAAGAATAGAATAGAAATTTCTTTTAATGATAATCTTGATAAAAATTTTGTGAAAGATTTATCCTTAAAACTTTTTGATTGGACTAATGAGAGATGGATAATATCTTTTAGTAAATTAAAAGGAGAAAAATCAATCAAAGAAAAAAAAGATAATGTAAAGATTGAATTAATTAAAAATGCAAAAAATTCAAAACTATATAAAACTTTTCTAGAAAAATTTAAAGATGCTAATTTGATAGATGTTTTTAAAAAGGATGAAAAATAAATGACTGACTTTTCAAAAATATTAGACAAAGCAAAGGAGCTTGAAACTAAAATGAAAGAGAGTCAGGAAAATATTAAAAAATTAAGAATAGAGGGTGTTTCAGGATCTAACTCTGTAAAAGTAATTTTAGATGGAGAAGGAGAAATGCAAAAGATTCAAATTTCAGATGAAATACTTAAAGAAGAAAAAACAGTTATAGAAGATTTGATTGTAGCTGCACACAATAATGCAAAAATAAAGTTAAAAACAAAAACTAATGAGGAAATTTCAAAAACAGCTGGTGGATTTGGAATTCCAGGATTTAAGTGGCCTCTTTAAATAATGCAAAATATAAATGAGATTGAAGATTTAATAAAATTAATTTCAAAATTACCTGGACTCGGCCCTAAATCAGCTAAAAGAATTGTTTTAAAGCTAATTAATAACAGGGATGAACTTGTAAAACCAATGGCCAGCGCCTTGGCTCAAATATATAAAAATGTTATACGATGTAAATTATGCGGTTCTTTAAAATCAAATTCTTATGATTGTCAAAATTGCGTAAATGGTAAGGAAAAATATAATAAAATTTGTGTTGTAGAAGATATAGCTGATCAATGGTCAATCCAAAGCTCAAATATATTCCATGGATACTTTCATATATTGGGTGGAACAATATCTTCTGTTGGTCAAAGAAAAGAGGATTTGTTAATAAATTCTTTGATAAATAGGGTAAATAAAGAGGAAATTGATGAGGTAATACTTGCTTGTAGCAATACAGTTGAAGGTCAAACAACAGCCTATTACATTAAAGATAGTTTAAAAAATTCAAATGTAAAAGTAACCAAATTAGCTCAAGGATTGCCTGTCGGTGGAGAAATAGAGAGTTTAGATGATGGAACTTTATTTTCAGCTTTCAAAAATAGATCAAATTTAAGTTCTAATTCTGATTAGTTTTTTTTTTCAATCTATTTAGATGAAGAAGTGGCTCAGTATATCCAGATGGTTGTTCTTTACCCTTAAAAATTAGATCACAAGCCGCTTTAAAAGCTATAGAATTTTCAAAATCATCACTCATTTTTATATACTTTTTATCATTTTCATTTTGTTTATCTACGATTTTAGCCATATCTTTCATAATCTCTTTTACTTGAATTTTTGTTGTAACTCCATGATGTAACCAATTAGCAATATGTTGGGATGAAATCCTTAATGTTGCTCTATCCTCCATTAATCCAATATTATTTATATCTGGAACTTTTGAACAACCAACTCCTTGATCAATCCATCTAACGACATACCCTAACAAAGTTTGTGCGGAATTTGAAATTTCAGAATTTATTTCATCAACTGACCAGTTGGGCCTATCCGCAACTGGAATTGTCAAAAGATCATTTAATTTAGCTGGAGATCTTGAGGCTAATTTTTTTTGAACATCAAAAACATTTATTTCATGATAATGTAAAGCATGCAACGAAGCAGCAGTTGGAGATGGAACCCAAGCGCAGTTAGCTCCAGCTTTTAGGTGTCCTACTTTTTCCTCTAACATTTTTTTCATTTCATCTGGGGCAGCCCACATTCCTTTTCCTATTTGTGCTTTTCCAGAAAAACCACATTTTAAACCTAAATCTACATTGTTATTTTCATATGCTTGAATCCATTTAGAGGATTTCATATCACCTTTTTTAATCATTGGTCCTGCCTCCATTGAGGTATGCATTTCATCACCAGTCCGATCAAGAAAGCCTGTATTTTGAAAAACTATACGTTTATAAAGAGCCCTAATACACTCTTTAAGATTAGCTGATGTTCTTCTTTCTTCATCCATTAATCCTACTTTTATTGTATTTGGTTTTAACTCAAGCACTTCCTCAACTTTTGAAAAAATTAAATCAGTAAACTTACATTCATCAGGCCCGTGCATCTTTGGTTTTACAATATAAATTGATCCAGTTCTTGAATTTTTTTTTCTTTTTAAATCATGTAACGCTGCAGCAGAAGTAATAAATGCATCCATGATTCCTTCTGGTATTTCATTATTATCATTTAATAAAATAGAAGAATTGGTCATTAGATGTCCAACATTTCTAACTAAAAGTAAACTTCTTCCATGCAATTTTAAACCTTTACCATCTTTTGAAATATAACTTCTGTCAGGATTTAATTTTCTTTCTAAATTTTTACCATTTTTTTCAAACTGGATTTTTAAATCTCCCTTCATTAAGCCTAGCCAATTTCTGTAACATAGAACTTTATCTTCAGCATCAACAGCCGCAACACTATCTTCATTATCACAAATAGTTGAAACTGCTGACTCAGCTATCACATCACTTATTCCAGCAATATCGTGAGCTGCACTAAAAGCTCTTGGATTTATAATAATTTCAAAATGAAGATTATTGTTTTGTAATATAATGGCTTCAGGCTTATTTGCATCACCTCTATGACCTATAAACTTATTGGGATCTTTGAGTTTGTATTCATAGTCATCTTTAAAAATTACCAAATTTTTATCTACAACTTTAAGGGCCGCTATATTTTTCCAACTTGTTCCATCAATTGGGATATATTTATCAAAAAACTCTCTAACATATTTAATAACTTCTTGCCCCCGATTTGGATCATATCTTTCACTTCCACCTTCTTCAGACTCAATTATATTCGTTCCGTAAAGACTATCATACAAACTAACCCATCTAGCATTTGCAGCATTTAAAGCATATCTTGCATTCATTATAGGCACCACTAATTGAGGCCCAGCTATTTTAGCTATCTCATCATCTACATTTTCTGTCTCAATTTGAAAATCTGATCCTTCACGTTTGATGTAACCTATTTCTTTTAAAAAATTTTTATACTTATCGATGTTAATTTCAGCACCTTTATTTTTGATATGCCAATTATCAATTTTTTTTTGCAGATCAGCACGAATTTCTATTAATTCTTTATTTTTTGGAGCGAGCTCATGAACAACTTTATCAAATCCTGTCCAAAATTTTTCTGGAGTAATATCTGTACCTTTTAACAACTCATTATTAACAAAAGATAATAATTCTTTTGCAATTTTAAGGTTATTAACATTTTCGTATTTCGTTTTCATAAGTCTTTTCTAAAACTCAAGCAAAATTAAGTCAAATATTATATAGAAGCATTGACATTTTGTTGTCATTTTTCATAATTATCTAGATTTTAATATAAATGAAAAATTATTTAAATTTCGAAACTGATATTAAAGATCTAGAGCTGGAATTGGAAAAACTTAAAGATCCTTACAATCAAAGTGGACTTTCAGAAGTAAATACTCAAAAAATTTCTCAAATTCAAAATGAGTTAGATAATAAATTAGAAACTATTTATTCCAATCTTGATCCATGGCAAACAACTTTGGTTGCTAGGCACGAGGATAGACCTAAGTCGAAATTTTTTATAGAAAACCTTTTTGAGGATTTTGTTTCATTGTCTGGTGATAGGCATTATGGAGAAGATGAGTCAGTTCTATGTGGTTTTGCAAAATTTAATAATCAGTCAGTCTTAGTTATTGGACAAGAAAAAGGTGATGATCTTGATAGCCGGATTAAAAGAAATTTTGGAATGATGAGACCTGAAGGATATAGAAAAACCATTAGATTAATGAATCTTGCAAATAAGTTTAATATACCAGTAATCTCTTTTATAGATACACCCGGCGCATACCCAGGAGTTGGAGCAGAAGAAAGAGGCCAGGCAGAAGCAATAGCCAAATCTATAGAGTGCTCTATGAAGTTAAAGATACCAACGTTAGCAATAATAATTGGAGAGGGAGGATCTGGAGGCGCAATTGCACTTGCATCATCAAGTAAAGTGATAATGTTAGAAAATGCAATTTATTCCGTTATATCTCCAGAAGGGTGTGCAACTATTTTATGGAGAGATCCAAAAAAAATGTTAGATGCCGCACAAGCAATGAAGCTCTCAGCTAAAGATCTTTTAGAACTAGAGATAATTGATGAAGTTGTCAAAGAACCTGTTGGTGGGGCTCATAGAGATAAAGATTTGACTTTAAAAAATGTAAAAGAGTCCATAGAAAAAAATTTAAGTTATTTTAAAGAAATGTCACGAAATGAAATTTTTAATGATAGAAAAAACAAATTTCTAAAAGTTGGAAGAGGAAAAGGCTTTATGACTAGCGTAAGTTCTCTGAGCTCATTAAAACCAGAGAAAAATACTTTTTATCAATTTTTAGACTCTAAGAAGAAAGTTTTAAGTTTACTATTTTTAATTTCAGTAATTCTATTATCATTCTATTTATTATCCTAGAGCTCCACAGCAATTCTTAAACTTTTTTCCGGTTGCTTCACATCTATCATTTCTTGAAATTTTCTGATTTTTTTTTAATATTAAAAGACATTTAGGATTATCAGCAATATCTGAATTAGAGTTTTGATTTTCATTTTGTGGTTGATTTATAATTTTAAGATTCATTAAAATTGTTACAAAATCTAGTTTTAATTTTTCTAATAAATTTTCAAAAAGACTAAAAGCCTCTTTTTTATATTCAATTAATGGATCCCTTTGTCCATAAGATCTTAGACCTATTACTTGTCTAAGCTGCTCCAAATATTGAATATGAGATTTCCAATTTAAATCTATAGACTGCAAAAAAATTTTTTTTTCAATATCTTTAGATTGATTTTCTCCAAGAAGATTTATTCTTTCATCTCGATTAGTATTGAATTTTTTAAATATCTTTTCTTTGAGAGCTTTATTATCTAATAAGATAAGCTCATTAAACTCATTTTTATCAAAATTTTTACCTAGAATTAGTTTTAATTTATTGTCAAAACGATTATCTTTTGGGCTAGTTTCCTTTTTGATTTTAAGTGATATTAGATCATCAATTATTTCATTTAAAAAATCATTAGAATATTGAAAAATTTCATCACTGTTCATGGCTTCTTTTCTTTGTGAAAAAATTACATTTCTCTGATCATTTAAAACATTATCAAATTTTATAAGTGTTTTACGTATATCAAAGTTTCTTGCTTCAACTTTTTGCTGTGCTCTTTCAAGTGCTTTATTTATCCAAGGGTGATCAATACTTTCCCCATCTTTAAGACCTAATTTTTGTAAAATATTATTCATTGATTCTGAGCCAAATATTCTCATTAAATCATCTTCTAAACTTACATAGAAAATTGAATTACCCTCATCTCCCTGACGACCAGATCTTCCTCTAGCTTGATTATCTACTCTTCTAGACTCCATTCTTTCAGTGCCAATAACGAATAATCCACCAAGTGATTTAATTTTCTTTTTATTCTCTAAAAGCTCATTGTCTGGAATAGAACCTTTTTTTCCACCAAGCTGTATATCTACACCTCTTCCAGAGATACTAGTAGTAATTATAACTGAATTTTCTTTTCCAGCATTTGCAATTATTTCTGCTTCATTTTCATGATTCTTAGCATTTAAAACTAAGTGATCAATATTTTGTTTTTTTAAGAGTTTAGAATAAATTTCCGATTTATTCACACTTGATGTAAATACTAAAAGAGGTTGGCCTTTTTTATTACAATCAATTATTTTACTTACTATTGCCTCATTTTTTTCTATTTCAGTTCTAAAAATTTGATCATTGAAATCTTTTCTTATCATTTCTTTATTAGTTGGAATTACAACTACTCTTAAATTATAAATTTCAAAAAATTCTTCAGCTTCTGTAGCAGCAGTACCTGTGCATCCAGAAATTTTTTTGTAAAGTTTGAAATAATTTTGATAAGTTATTGAGGCTAATGTTTGATTTTCAACTTGAATTTCAACTTTTTCTTTTGCTTCTAATGCTTGATGTAATCCATCACCAAACCTTCTCCCTTCAAGAATTCTTCCTGTAAGTTCATCTATTATTTTCAATGTATTATCTTGAATTATATAATCTTTACCTTTTTCAAAAAGATGATTTGCCCTAAGTGCTTGATTTACGTGATGCACAAGGCTTAAGTTTTCAGGATCATAAAAATTATTATTTTTTAATATTCCAGCATTGGAAAAAATTTTTTCTACATTATTAATTCCTTCATTTGTTAAGAGAATATTTCTATCTTTTTCGTCAATCTCATAGTCTTTCCCCCCCAAATTTTTGATTAATTTGTCGATTGCTAAGTACTGATTTGTTTTATCTTCTGCGGCTCCAGATATAATTAAAGGTGTCCTTGCTTCATCTATCAAACATGAGTCTATTTCATCCACAATTGCAAAAAAATGATTTCTTTGTACCATTTCTTCCTCAGAAAATTTCATGTTATCTCTAAGATAATCAAATCCAAGTTCACTATTCGTTGAATAGGTAATGTCACAATTATAATTTTTTTTTCTTTCTAAATCATTTTGATCATTATTTATATATCCAGAAGTTAACCCTAAAAATTTGTAAATTTTACCCATCTCGATTGAGTCTCTTTTAGCCAGATAGTCATTAACAGTAACAATATGAACACCCTCTCCATGTAAAGCATTCAAATATGCTGGGAGTGTTATAGCTAAAGTTTTACCCTCCCCAGTTTTCATTTCTGCTATTTTTGACTCATGTAAGACTATTCCTCCAATTAATTGAACATCATAATGACGTTCATTTCTTGATCTTCTGGCCGCTTCTCTGACTAATGCAAAAGCCTCTGGCAAAATATCATCCAATTTTTTACCCTTTTTAATTAGATCTTTAAATTCATTTGTTTTTTTTGGAAAATCCTCATCTTTAAGTTTCTTAAAATTTTCTTCGAATTCATTAATTTTAAGAACAATTTTAGCTATTCTTTCCAATTCTCTTTGATTACTGGATTTTATAAATTTTGAAATTAAATTAATAGGATTAAACATTTGTTTTTGATTTATTATTTTTCTATATCTTTTAATATAGATATTAAATAAATAATTTAAATACCATGGGCATTAATTTAACTAATTTTTTATCATCTAAAAAGAAAAATAAAAAAATGGGAGAATTTCAAGATCTTGACCATATTGATGGAGTATCTTTATCAACGTCTAGCGCCAATTTGTATAATGATGGCAGGGATGATTTGGTAATGTTCTATTTTAGAGACGGTGCAAATTATGCCTCTGTCTATACACAATCAAAAATAATTTCAGAAAATATTAGGTGGAATTTAAGTCAACGTCCCAAAAAAATTTTTTCTTTAATTGTTAATACAAGAAACGCCAATTGCTTTACTGGAAAACAAGGTTATAAAAGTTTAGAAAGAATTTCAGAGCTAGTTGCCCAAAAATTATCGGAGAAACAAAAAGTAGACGATAGTCAACCAAAAAAAATTAAGTATAAGGAGATAATTTTTGGTTGCACAGGTACAATTGGTGAAATTTTTCCAGAGGACTCAATTAAGGATAAAATACCAGATCTAGTAAATAAAATAAAATATACTCAAAATAAATATATCTGGATGAAAGCGGCATTAGGTATAATGACCACAGATACTCAACCTAAAATGGCTATGGAAGAATGTACAATTGGTAATTCTCGAGTTAAAATATATGGTGTTGCAAAAGGTTCAGGCATGATCCAACCCAATATGGCTACTACCTTAGCTTACATATTTACAGATGCAGAAATTCCTAATGATTTATTAAAAAAACTACTTAAAAAAAATATAGATACCACTTTTCATGCCATAACTTGCGATGGAGACACAAGTACAAATGACATGGTAACTATTTTTTCAACAGGAAAAGCCAAACATACAAAAATAAATAATATTAATGATAATAAACTAAAAGATTTTGATATGGCGTTAAAAAATGTTTTGTTAAATTTAGCTAAAAGAATAGTTGCAGATGGAGAAGGGGCGACGAAATTTATAACTATAAATGTTAAAAATTGTAAATCAGAAAAGGATGCAAAAAAAATTGCATTTTCTATTGCTAATTCACCTTTAGTAAAAACAGCAATAGCAGGAGAGGATCCTAACTGGGGAAGAATTGTTATGGCCATAGGAAAATCTGGAATT
This sequence comes from Pelagibacteraceae bacterium AG-447-E22, assembly GCA_003212295.1. Taxonomy (GTDB): domain Bacteria; phylum Pseudomonadota; class Alphaproteobacteria; order Pelagibacterales; family Pelagibacteraceae; genus Pelagibacter. The sequence goes on from QCQC01000012.1 coordinate 13,602, forward strand.
ATTTTTGATTTAGAAAAATTATCTATTAAGTTTGGTAACTTTAACGTAATCCAGAATGGAAAACTTTATTCAAATTATAATGAGACTGAAATAGCAGAGTATATGAAAGATTATAAAATAGATATAGATATAGATTTATCTTCAGGTGCAAAAAGTTTTATTGCGTACACGATGGACTTAACAAAAAAATATGTTGAAATAAACGCTAATTATAGAACTTAGATGTATTGAACTTTATAAAATAATAATTATTTTTTAAGATATGATTAAATATAAATTAATATGTAAAGATTGTAATATTTCGTTTGATAGTTGGTTTGCCTCATCTAGTGAATTTGAAAATTTAAAAAAGAAAAAATATTTAAATTGTTATAAATGTAACTCTGATAATGTTGATAAGACTTTAATGTCACCACGATTGATGAACAAGAATAAAGAAAAAAAGGAAATTTTAAATGAAAAAAAAGTACGCAAGAAACTTATAGAATATCAAAAATTTATTAAGAACAACTTTGAGTATGTAGGGGATAAATTTGCATATGAAGCAAGATCAATTCATTATAATTCAAAAAAAAAAGAAAAAGGAATTTACGGCGTTGCATCAAATAATGAATTAAAAGAACTTAAAGAGGAAGGTATACAAGCTGAATTGATACCTTGGATAGAAGACAAAGATAACTAATTTTTTATGAATTTTGCAATGTAGTTTATTGATTTATCTGAACTTAGACTCCATTGATCTTTAATTAAATTAAATTTCATTCCATCTAATGAGTCTAATTTTAAATTATTATCTTTTAAAATTTTAATTAAATCTTCAGGTTTTACAAACTTTTCCCATTCATGCGTTCCAATAGGTAACCATCTAAGCACATATTCAGCACCTATAATTGCAAATAAGTAAGATTTTATAGTTTTATTAAGAGTTGCTACAAACATGATACCATTTGTTTTTAATAATTTTGCACAAGATTTTAAAAAAAAATCTATATCTTCAACATGTTCAACAATTTCCATATTAAGTATTACATCAAATTTAATTTCAGTTTTAAAATTTTCCGGAGACGCACATTTATAGTTAATCTTTAAATCATTTTTTTTTGCATGTAATTTAGCAATATTTATATTTTTTTCTGATGCATCAATACCAAAAACTTGAGCCCCTAATCTACACATTGGTTCAGATAATAATCCACCTCCACAACCAATATCCAATATCTTAATATCATTTAGAGGTTTATCTTTATTGGTTAGCTTAAATGAATCAATAATATTCTCTTTAATATATGAAATTCTTATAGGATTAAATTTATGTAATGGTTTAAATTTACCTTCTGGATTCCACCATTCCTCAGCAATTTTAGAAAATTTTTCTATTTCTTTTTTATTTATTGTGTTATTTTTCATTTGTAAGTTGACTTTATATTCAACATGTATTTATTCAATATTTTTTAATTTTTAGAGATAATCTATCATGAAAATTGTAGTATTAAAATTCGGTGGAACTTCAGTAGGCACAATTAGTAAAATCAAAAAAGTTGCTGAAATAATTACTAGTTATAAAAAGAAAAACTATAAAGTAATTGTTGTTTCATCTGCCATGAGTGGTGTGACAAATGAGTTAATAAAAAAATCTTTAGAAATTAGCAATAATTTTTCTGGTGCAGAATATGACACCTTAGTTTCCTCGGGAGAACAAGTGGCATGTTCTTTAATAGCTGGAAGGTTAATACACAAAGGTTATAAATCTAGATCATGGCTATCATGGCAAATTCCCATTTATACTACAGGTGTTCATAAAAATTCTAGAATCAATAAAATTAATAAAAATAAAATAATCACATACTTAAAGAAAGGCGGCATACCAATTATTACAGGATTTCAAGGATTAAACGATAAAGATAGAATTACTACCACTGGAAGAGGTGGTTCTGATGCAAGTGCAATAATGATTGCAAAATTTTTTAAAGCTAAAAGATGTATAATTTATACAGATGTTGAGGGTGTATATACAACAGATCCAAATAAATTAAAAAAAGCAAAAAAAATAAAAATTATTTCATATGAGGAGATGTTGGAAATGGCCTCCTTAGGTGCTAAAGTAATGCAACCAGTATCAATTCAGGATGCAAGATTAAACAGAATAGACATTGAAGTAAAATCATCCTTCAAAAAAAAATCAGGAACATTAATTACTAAAAGATCAAATATTATTAATAATAAAATTGTTACGGGCATCACATCTACACAAAATGACTCTAAAGTTTCTCTAATTGGAGTAAGAGATAAACCTGGTGTTGCTGCATCAATTTTCAAACCGCTTTCAAAAAATTTGATAAATGTTGATATGGTTGTCCAAAATATTTCTGCCAATGGCAAAGAGACAGACTTAACATTTACAATTAAGACCGAGGATTTGAATAAAACAAAAAAAATAATTAAAGCTAATAAAAATATAAAATTTAGAAAGTTACTATTAAAAAAAGATGTTTCAAAAATTTCTGTTATTGGAGTTGGAATGATAACTACACCAGGTGTAACTTTTAGAATGTTTCAATCGCTAGCTAGTAAAAGAATTAATATTCAGGTAATTTCAACATCCGAAATTAAAATTTCAGTTTTAATTGATAAAAAAAATACTAAAGAAGCATTAGTAGCTTTACATAAAGAATTTCATTTAGATAATAGAAAATGAGCATTAGACCATTCAGAGATATCAAAAGAAGAAAAACTAAGGAAATTAATGTAGGAAAAATAAAAGTAGGTGGAAATAATCCTATTTCAGTTCAGTCAATGACAAATACTCTTACCACAGACGTAAATGCTACAATCAAACAGATAAATGAGATACACAGTGAAGGAGCTGACATAGTCAGAGTTTCTTGCCCTGACGAAGAGTCATCTAGAGCTTTAAAAGAAATTGTAAAACATGTTGATGTTCCTTTAGTTGCAGATATTCATTTTCATTATAAAAGAGCAATTGAAGCCGCAGAGAATGGTGCTAGTTGTTTAAGAATTAATCCAGGAAATATTGGAGATGTAAAAAAGATAAAAGAAGTTGTGAAAGCAGCAAAGGATAATAATTGTTCTATAAGAGTAGGTGTTAACGCTGGGTCATTAGAAAGAGATATATTAGAAAAATTTAAAGAACCATGTCCAGAAGCATTAGTTGAAAGTGCATTAAGAAATATTAGAATTCTAGAAGACGAGAATTTTAGCAATTTAAAAATAAGTGTAAAATCTTCAGACATTTTTTTATCAATCAACGCTTATCGTCTTTTATCAAGGATTACAGATTATCCTCTTCATTTAGGAATTACAGAGGCTGGAAGTTTCATTCCTGGTAGCATAAGATCTTCAATTGGACTGGGAACATTGCTTCTTGAAGGTATAGGCGATACTATTAGAATTTCTTTATCAGATAACCCAGTAAAAGAAGTTAAAATTGGTAACGAAATATTAAAATCACTTAATTTAAGAGAGAGAGGTGTTAGAATTATCTCATGTCCCTCATGTGCAAGACAAGGTTTTCAAGTAATAGAAACTGTCAAAGTTTTAGAGGAAAAGCTTTCACATATTAAAACTCCAATAACCTTATCTGTAATAGGATGTGTAGTAAATGGCCCAGGGGAAGCAGCTATGACAGACGTGGGAATAACTGGGGGAAATAAAGGAAACAACATGCTTTATCTTTCAGGAATTCAGTCAAAAAAGATTTCTACTAATGAAATGATTGAAAAAATTGTTAGTGAAGTTGAAAAAAAAGCATCTGAGTTAGAAAATAATTAAGATGATACCACTAAAAACAATACAAGAATTGATAAATAAACATTCTTTATTAGAAAAAGATTTATCATCTGGAAAAATAGATAAAAAAATTTTTGCTGAAAAATCAAAAGAGTATTCTGATTTAAATGAAATAATAAATGATGCAAAAAAATACACAACATTTGAAAGTGACAAGATTGAATTAGAAAAAATTTTAAGTGATCAAAATAGTGATGATGAATTAATAAAAATGGCAGAAAAAGAATTAGAAGAATTAAAATTACAAAACGAAAAGAGTGAAAAAAAACTGAAATTATTCTTACTTCCAAAGGATGAAGCAGATAAAAAAAATGCAATTATAGAAATTCGGGCAGGAACAGGTGGGCTCGAAGCAAGTTTATTTGCTGCAGATTTATTCAAGATGTATGAAAAAATCAGTAACAAAAAAAAATGGATTTTAGAATTGATTTCTATTTCAAGGAGTGAGGCGGGAGGATTGAAAGAAGTTATTGCATCTATAAAAGGTACAAATATCTATTCAACATTAAAGTATGAAAGTGGAGTACATAGAGTTCAAAGAGTTCCTGACACAGAAACCCAGGGAAGAGTTCACACATCTGCTGCCACTGTAGCAGTATTGCCAGAAGCAGAGGAGATAGATTTAAAAATCAATGACTCAGATTTAAGAATAGATGTATTTAGAGCTGGAGGACCTGGTGGTCAATCAGTTAATACTACAGATAGTGCGGTAAGAATAACTCATATTCCGACTGGGTTGTCTGTTTCTCAACAAGATGAAAAATCACAGCATAAAAATAAAGCAAAAGGAATGAAAATTTTAAGATCAAGATTATACGAGTTAGAAAGATCAAGAATTGATCAAGAGAGATCAAAAGATAGAAAAAGCAAGATTGGGACAGGAGATAGATCAGAAAGAATAAGAACTTATAATTTTCCACAAGGAAGAGTAACAGATCATAGAATTAATCTAACCTTACATAAATTAGATGAATTTTTAGAGGGAGAAATTTTTGATGAAATGATAGAGTCTTTGACACTTCAAGCACAAGAGGAAAGTTTAAGTAACCTTTAAAATTATGAATATAGAAAAAGCAATAAGACAAGCATCTAAATTTTTACAACAAAATTGTATTAGTTCGTTTATTTTGGATAGTGAATTGCTCATGTCAAAAGTTTTACAAAAGGAGAGAAAATATCTTTTTATGAATATTAAAGAAGAAATTGAAGAAAAAAAATTAAAATATTATCATAATTTAATCAACAAAAGAGCAACTGGAAAGCCCATAGCTTATTTAATTGGTAAAAAAGATTTTTGGAAATATGAGTTCAAAGTTACGAAAGATGTTTTGATACCAAGGCCGGAAACTGAACTAATTGTTGAGCAAGTACTCTTTTATTGCAAGAATAAATCTAAGCTAAAGGTCCTAGACATAGGTGTTGGTTCAGGATGTATTTTAATATCAATACTAAAAGAGAAAAAAGATTTCTTTGGGGTGGGTATTGATAAAAGTAAAAAATGTCTAGATGTTTCAGATTTTAATAGCTCTATTTTAGATGTAAAACATCGGGTAAAGTTTTTTAATTCTGATATTGACAATTTTAGTTATGGCAAATATGATATTATTATATCTAATCCTCCTTATATTAAAAAATTAGATCTAAAATATTTGGAAAGAGATGTTAAAAATTTTGAGCCAGAATTGGCTCTAGACGGGGGTATAGATGGGATATCAGAAATCAGAAATGTAGTGAGAAAGTCATCTGAACTGATTAAAAAAAATGGTAAGTTGTTTTTAGAAATAGGTTTTGATCAAAAACATAGTGTGATGAAAATATTAAAACATAATGGATTTCATATAAATAAAGTTTTAAAAGACCTTGCAAAAAATGATCGATGCATCGTAAGCACAAAAATAGAATAAAACATAATGGTAACTTTTAGAAATAATAACAATAGAAGAAACAACTATAGAAGAAACGATAGAAGCTATAAATCTAATGGAGATAGATCTAAGTATTCAAGTTTTTCAAATAGTGAAAATTTTCAAAGAAAATCACCAGGTAGAAATAATCATAATGCATCAAAGCTTATTGAAAAATATAGTAATTTAGCAAGAGAAGCTTTATCCAGTGGAGATAAAATTTTATCAGAAAACTATTTTCAACATGCTGACCATTTTACAAGAATTTTAAGTGAGCAGGAAATTTTTAGAAAATCAAAAACAGTTGAAAATGGACTTAATACTAGTAACAAAACAATTTCTAAAGAAACTGATAAGGTTATTGAAATTAAAGAAAATAAAGACCAATAATCAGATAAAATCTAATCTTAAAAATTTAGTTTAAACCAATAATCTTTTCAGACTTTAAAACATCCAATTTAATTTTTTTTGTCTCAAATAATTTTCTGTCATCTCCTTTAAGAATTTTTCCTGATGGAAGTTTGAGTTTTTGAGAGTTTATTTTCTTTCCATTAAAAATCACCTCATAATGTAAGTGTGGACCTGTTGATTTACCAGTTGAACCAACATAGCCAATTATTTGTGCTTGTTTGACTCTTACTCCACTTCTTATACCTTTTGCAAATTCTGACATGTGAGCATAAACAGTTGTGTAAGATGAGTTATGTCTTATTACAACACAATTGCCACCACCACCACACCATCCAGCTTTTTTTACTACTCCATCCCCTGATGCCATAATTGGTGTTCCGAGAGGAGCTGCAAAATCGGTTCCCTTGTGCATCTTATTATATCCATCGATCGGATGTTTTCTCATTCCAAAAGGTGAAGAAAGTCTTGCACCATTAATTGGAGTCTTCATTAAAGCTTTTTTAACACTTTTACCATTTTTATCATAATGTCCTTCACTATTTTTCTTATCAAAAAAATATAATTCGTTATTTTCTCTACTCAATTTTAGATTTGCATAAAGAATATTTCCTGTTTCAATAATCTTGTTATTTTCATCTGAAAAAATTTCATACATAATCTGAAATGTATCTCTTTTTCTAATATCTCTTTGAAAATCCACTTGAAATCCATAAATTCTTGCAAATTCAACAATTATATTAGCTGGAACCTTTTTTTGAACAGCTGACTTATATAAACTTTCTAAAATAATATTTTCTTTATAAACTATATCTCTACTTAATCTTGTTACTAAAATTTTTTGATTAAATTCATCAGTTTCTATATCTCTTGTAAGATGAATTTTTTCAGTATTTGAAATTTTGAATACAAATTCTTTTACTAAGTTATTTTTTTGATCTATTGTAAATTCAATTTTTTGATTAGTATTTAATTTATTTAAGTTAACTTTTTTTGATAGTTTTTTTTTGATATCAGCAACTTCGTCTTTTTTAACTGAATATCTTTCAAGAATATTGTCAAAGGTCTCACCTGCTGAAATTCTATGATTTATCTTCTTAAATTTAGGCTCTAAATTATTAAAAAAATGATGAAATGTTTTTTTTAAATAAACGTTATTTATTGTATTTTTATAATTATTATAAATTTTTGTTTTGCTAAAATTGTAGTAAGTTGTTGAGACTATTGTAACAATAATCAGTAAACTCAATGCTACTATTTCAGTATTTTTTTTTATTTGTAATTTTATTTTATTAACCATTGAATTTTTAAAACTACAATTATTAGTTTAGGATTGAAAAAAAATCAAAAAAAACCCTTTAAAATTGGGACTTTTTTAATGTTTTTTTATTCTTATTGGCTTGATTTCCTTTAATTTTAGCCTATAAGCATCAAACTTTCTCAAAAATTTGCGTTTAAAACAATAATTTGTAGGAAATTTATTGGGTTTTTTACCCAATTAGCTATTTAAAAAGTAAATATTTAAGAAGAGAAGTGTGGACGGTTAAGGTTACCAAAATTTGTCGTACACACTTCAACATTATATAAATTTTATTCTTAGAATTTATATAGAAGCTAGTGTGCGCCGTTTTTAAACTTGAGAGTTTGATCATGGCTCAGAACGTACGCTGGCGGCACGCCTAACACATGCAAGTCGAACGAAGTAGCAATACTTAGTGGCAGACGGGTGAGTAACATGTAGGAATCTTCCCTATGGCCTGGAATAACACGAGGAAACTTGTGCTAATACCGGATAAGTCTTTACAGAGAAAGCTTTATGCACCATTGGATGAGCCTGCACTTGATTAGTTTGTTGGTGGGGTAATGGCCTACCAAGACTTTGATCAATAGCTGATTTGAGAGGATGATCAGCCACATTGGGACTGAGACACGGCCCAAACTCCTACGGGAGGCAGCAGTGGGGAATCTTGCACAATGGAGGAAACTCTGATGCAGCGATGCCGCGTGAGTGAAGAAGGCCTTTGGGTTGTAAAGCTCTTTCGTCGGGGAAGAAAATGACTGTACCCGAATAAGAAGGTCCGGCTAACTTCGTGCCAGCAGCCGCGGTAATACGAAGGGACCTAGCGTAGTTCGGAATTACTGGGCTTAAAGAGTTCGTAGGTGGTTGAAAAAGTTGGTGGTGAAATCCCAGAGCTTAACTCTGGAACTGCCATCAAAACTTTTCAGCTAGAGTTTGATAGAGGAAAGCAGAATTTCTAGTGTAGAGGTGAAATTCGTAGATATTAGAAAGAATACCAATTGCGAAGGCAGCTTTCTGGATCATTACTGACACTGAGGAACGAAAGCATGGGTAGCGAAGAGGATTAGATACCCTCGTAGTCCATGCCGTAAACGATGTGTGTTAGACGTTGGAAATTTATTTTCAGTGTCGCAGCGAAAGCGATAAACACACCGCCTGGGGAGTACGACCGCAAGGTTAAAACTCAAATGAATTGACGGGGACCCGCACAAGTAGTGGAGCATGTGGTTTAATTCGAAGATACGCGCAGAACCTTACCAACACTTGACATGTTCGTCGCGACTTTAAGAGATTAAAGTTTTCGGTTCGGCCGGACGAAACACAGGTGCTGCATGGCTGTCGTCAGCTCGTGTCGTGAGATGTTGGGTTAAGTCCCGCAACGAGCGCAACCCTCACTTTTAGTTGCCATCATTTAGTTGGGCACTCTGAAAGAACTGCCAGTGATAAGCTGGAGGAAGGTGGGGATGACGTCAAGTCCTCA
>QCQC01000013.1 GCA_003212295.1 Pelagibacteraceae bacterium AG-447-E22
TTTACATAAGTGTGAATTTTAAAGAGAAATATAAAACAATTAAAAGTTGAAAATGTCATTATTAAACAAAGAGCCAGTAAAAAGAGTGGAGAAATTTCTTAATGAGTTTGATTTAAAACTAAAAGTAATACAACTTAATTCCTCAGCAAGAACAGCATTAGAAGCAGCATCTTCTCTAGGTTGTGATGTCGGCGCTATTGTAAAAAGCTTGGTCTTCAAAACAGATAATAAATTTACATTATGTTTAGTAGCAGGTGATAAAAAAGCATCTTTAAATAAAATCAAAAAAAATCTAAATTTTAAAGATGTTTCAATGGCATCTGCTAATGACGTTAAAAATATTACAGGTTTTACCATTGGGGGAGTATCACCAGTAGGTCATTTAAATAAAATTGACGTTTATATCGACAATTCTCTAGAAAGATTTGGAACCCTGTTTGCTGCAGCAGGACATCCTAATTGTGTATTTGAAATAAATTATTTAAATTTACAAAAAATTACCAATGGATTAGTTAATGAAATTTCAGAATGAAACAGCCAAAATTATTTGATTACTTACTGTTAACATTGTTAGCGTTAATTTGGGCTTCAGCTTTTTTTAATATTAAGATTGCAACTTACTCATTTGGACCTATTACAATTGCCTTTTTGAGAGTCTTTTTTGGAGCTATACCAGTTTTATTACTTTGTTATTTAAAAGGTATAAAGATTGAAGCTTTTTCCAAAGATTGGCATTGGTTTGCAATGATAGGATTTGTAAATTTGGTTGCTCCTTTTTTTTTAATTGCATATGGCGTTAAATCTGTTCAAAGCAATTTAGCAGCAATTTTAATGTCAACTACACCATTAAGTTCTACTGTATTGGGTCATTTTTATACAAAAAATGAAAAATTTAATTTTGTAAAGACCATTGGTATTTTAATTGGATTTTCTGGAATTGTATTTTTATTTTCAGATAATCTCTTAATAAATGAAAATAATTTTATTTCTGCACTATTAATATTATTAGGATCAACATGCTATGTAATTGGGGGTGTTTTGACTTTAAAAATAAGTAAGAAAAGAAATGAAAATGTAACAGGATCAATTTTAATTTGGGCAACAATTATTTTGTTACCTCTTGTAGGTTTTATAGAACAACCTTGGCTATTGATGCCAAGACTGGACTCCACTATTTCAGTAATTTATCTTGGTTTAGTTTCTACAGGAATAGCTTGGCTTTTAAGATTTAGAATTCTTGTTAATAATGGCTTAATATTTCAATCTCAAGTTTCCTATTTAATACCAATATTTGGAACTATTTTAAGTTATATTTTTTTAAAAGAACTGATCACAATCAAAGTTTTAATATCATTAATCGCTGTTGTTGTTGGAATATATTTTGTAAAAAAAGCAAAATAAATTTATCCCCTATAATTTGATGATTTTCCTAACATAGAGTTCAATAATCCTAAAAATCTATATAAATATTTATCTCTATTAATTTTTTGGAATAATATCGAATATAAGATCATTTTGAAGAGGGAGCTTAAAAATTTGCCAATAAATTTTTTTAAAGCATAAATATAACCGTAATTTTTCCTATAAAAATAAAAACTAGACCACATGTAATGCCAATCTTTAAGTTTAATCATTTTAGAATTGTCATTTTTTTTGTCACCTATGGAACTTTTAAAACCCAAGTGATGAATTTTTAATTCTTTTGCTATAAATATATTTTTTCCTGAATTGATTAATGATTTACACAGGTCAAATTCTTCAAAATATAGAAAGAAGTTTTTATCAAAAATTTCTATATCTTTGAATTCTCTTAAATTTAATAACATTGAACATCCCCTTACCCATTCTACGCTAGATATAGTGTTAATTTTATCGTTTTTAAAATTTTCTATAAATTGGGAATTTTTTTTTTCATCAAAAAAACCCGCGGGCATAAATATTTTATCATAAGAATATTGAAATCCAATGATTGCAAAATTCTTGATATTATTTACTACTTCAGGAATCTTTTCAAAGAGATTTTCTGAACAAATAACATCCGGATTAAGTATTAAAGCATAATCAGTTTTAACTTGTTTTAATCCAAAATTATTACCTTTTCCGTAACCTAAATTTTTTCCAGTACATACAATTTTCACATTAAAAAACTCTGAGTTTACAGCCTCTTCATGAGAAAAAGTTTCAGAATTTTCAACAATAATAATATTCACATCTTTGTTAATTGATCTTAAACAATCTAAAATTATTTTTTCAGGAGTTTGGAAAGTTACAATTACAACTGTAAGATCATTTTGGTTTTTCATTTATAAACACATAGCTTAAATACTTAGAATTTATCTAAATATTATGAAATTAGTTTTGCCATTTCTTTTATATGAGAAGGACGTGTTTCACAACAACCACCTAATATTGTAGCCCCAGCTTTCTGAAATTTTTTAGCAAACTCAGCCATTTTTTCAGGTGTAAGGTCCTTTCGTTGACCTAAAAATTCATTTGGATTTCCCGTTTTACTTTTTTTATATGCACCTGTGTAATTAGGTTTTGGATTAGTTTTTATAAAAGCATTTAATTTAAATCCAAATGGAACTCCAAGATTTTTTATTTCATTAAGATTAAGGTCATAATTTTCTGGTGAAATACAAGATAATATCACCCCAAGTAATTTATCATGATTAATCTTAGTAATAATTTCAGAAATCCTCTCATTGCTTGGCAACTTTGTTCCTTCTGAAATATGCGCTCCAATTAAATATGGTTTATTAAATTCTTTGATACATTCAATAGCAATTTCAAATTCTTTTACACTGCTCAAAACATCAAAATAAAAAAAGTCTATATAAGGATTGAGTATTTTTGCCTGACTGTAAAAATCATCTCTTATTTCATTTTCTGATCTTGTGTCAGCTTCATAGGTTAAATATTGAGGCGGCAATCCACCAGCTATTAGTATTTCGGGATATAGTTTTTTTGCCTTTTGAGCAATTTCTCCAGCTTTTTTATTTAAATAATCAAATTTATCCTCTACATTATTGTCTCTTAATCTTGTCTTTCTGGTAGTAAATGTAGTTGTTACAATCACCTCAGCACCAGCTTTTATAAAGTCTAAATGAGTATCTAACAAAAGTTGATGATATTTATCTTGAAGTAATGCATTTGCACTCCATAAAGTTCCATTAGGCTCCATACCTCTTGCAAGAAGTTCTTGACCCATGCCACCATCTAAAATTCTTGTTTTTTTAAAAAAATTAATATCCATAATAACCTCACTTTTTTAGTACTTCAGCTTTATGCAAGGCGTACAATATAGTTCAAAGGCCTACTGATTGATTATTATGGGAATTCCATTTTAGCTGTTACGCCCGCAATAGGATCAAATCGGCATTTAAACTATATTTAAGATTTAAGAATTAATCAAATATAATTTATAAAAAAATCTTAATTCCCATTCGTATTGATACAAACACAACTAAAAGAGCAGTTATTATAGCAAGAACTCTACTAGTAAAAATTTTTAGGTTTAAATAATTGCCTAAAAGTCCTCCTAGAAAAACGCATATAAATAAGGGTATATAATTTGATATTTCAGTTATAATATTTTCTTTTGTAATTTGTCCAAATACTCCTGATATAGAATTAACCAATATAAATAAAGAAGCAGTTGTAACAATTATCTTGGGCTTTTCTGCTCTAAGTAAAAAAAGAATTGGACTTAGGAATATTCCACCTCCAATACCGACAATACCAGAAATTAATCCTAGAACCGAACCAATAACTAAAGAAATTGAGAAATTTAATTTTTTAATAATTAGATTATTATTTTCATAAGATTTATTATTAATTAGCAATAGAATACCCGCAATAGAAAGAACAAAAAATAAAAGAATTTCAAAAATGTCCTTCTCAATTTTTAATGTCCCACCAAAAAAAGCCAAAGGAACTGATCCTATCAAAAAAGGGAGTATTAATTTAAAATTATGATTTCCAGCACGTATGTAATTAAAAGAATTACCTAAAACCACTATTATATTGCACAAAAGTGCAATTATTGGAAAAATAAAATAAGGAATATCCCAGATAAGCAAAAGAGCCAAGTAAGTGGATCCTCCACCAAAACCAACACTAGAATATAAAATTGCTGTTATAAAAAATAATATTGATAATATAATCATACAAAAAAAATTTTTATGAAAGTAAACATAGCACTTTTAACTGTAACAGATACCAGAACAATTGATAACGATAAATCTGGAGCTATTTTGGTCGATAAAATTAAAGGTGCCAATCACAATCTAATAGACAGAAAAATATGCAAAGACAATAAAGATGAAATAGTTTTAATATTAAAAGAGTGGCTTAAAAATGAAAAAATTGATGCAATTATCACAACTGGTGGAACAGGCTTAACTGGAAGGGATATTACACCAGAAGCGTTAGATGAAATAGCCGATAAACATATTCCTGGATTTGGAGAAGTATTTAGAAATATAAGTTTAAAAACTGTTGGTACATCAGCAATTCAATCTAGAGCTTGTGCGGTGCTAGCTAATGGCAAATATGTTTTTGCTTTACCAGGTTCATCTGGTGGTGTAACAGATGCTTGGGATGGAATTTTAAAACATCAGTTAGATGTTAATCACAAACCTTGTAACTTTGTTGAATTATTTCCAAGATTAAAAGAAAAATAATTATTTTTGGTATTTCTCTTTCCATTCAGAGTAAGGCATTCCATAAACATGTTCTCTTGCATCTGGATCTGAAATAGCAATTCCTTTTTTTTCAGCTTCTTCTCTGTACCATTTGGATAAACAATTTCTACAAAATCCTGCAAGATTCATTAAATCTATGTTTTGAACATCTTTTCTTTCTCTAAGGTGATTAATTAATCTATCAAAAGTTGCAGACTGTAATTCTTTTTTTGTTTTATCATCCATAAAATTTTATATATAAACATAATATGAAACTTTCTGGATCGTATCAAATCAATTTATCTAAAGAAAAAGTGTGGGAAGCATTAAATGATCCTGAAATTTTGAAAAAAGCTATACCTGGATGTGAGGAGTTTAAAAAAAATTCTGACACTGAGTTTACAGCAACAGCCACAAATAAAATTGGTCCTTTTAATGCTAGTTTTACTGGCGATATAGAACTTACTGATCTTAATCCACCGAATAGTTATAAAATTACTGGTTCTGGCAATTCTCCAGTTGGTTTCGCATCAGGAGAAGCGACAGTCAAACTAGAAGATCATGAAAAAGGAACTAATCTCATCTATGAAGTTGAAGCAAATGTTGGTGGAAAGATTGCACAAGTTGGATCTAGATTAATAGATATGACAGCAAAGAAAATGGCAGATATATTTTTTGGAAAATTTTCAGAATTAATTTCAACAGAAGACAGTTCATCTTTAGGGGAGTCTTCTAGTAAAAAAATTGATCAGACAGTTGAGGTTAAACCTAAAAAACAAAATCAAAAAATTTTGATCATTGCTGGCGTTGTCACAATTATAGCAATTTTAGTTTACTCATTTTTTTAAAAAGTCCTCAAAAAACATTAATAAACAGAAATTTAATTTCTAGTAGAAGTAGAAATGTATCAAAATTAACAATTGTTTATAAATTTTACTTATGGTTATAATAGAATCTATTCAGGAAGGAGACGCTTGATGACAAAAGTAACATTAGAGGTAAATGGTAAAAAGGTCAGTAAGGATGTTCCAGACCACACACTTTTATCAGTTTTTTTAAGAGATAATCTAAATTTAACAGGCACACACGTTGGATGTGATACAAGCCAATGCGGAGCATGTGTTGTTCATGTAAATGGTAAATCAATAAAAAGTTGTTCTACATTAGCAGCAGATGTTGAAGGATCTAAAGTAACAACTATCGAAGGCTTGGCTAAAGATGGAAAACTTCATCCAATGCAAGCAGCATTCAAAAAAACTCATGGATTACAATGTGGATATTGTACACCAGGCATGGTTATGAGTGCAGTTGATCTTTTACAGACAAAGAAAAATCCAAGTGATCAAGAAATCAGAGAATGGCTGGAAGGTAATATCTGTAGATGTACAGGTTATCAAAATATAGTTGCTGCAGTTAAAGAAGCTGCAACAAAAATGTAATTTAACGAAAGGAGAAAATAAAAATGGCAAGTTTAGTTGGATCAAGAGTTGAAAGAAAAGAAGATACGAGATTTTTACAAGGAAAAGGAAGATATACTGCGGACATAAATATAGCAAATCAAACATATGCTGTATTCGTAAGATCTCCACATGCAAGAGCAAAGATTAAGAGTGTAGATACTTCAAAAGCTTTAAAGTCATCAGGTGTAGTTGGAGTTCTTACTGGAAAAGAAATAGCAGAAGATAAAATTGGTGGTCTAATTGCTGGATGGGCAATTAGAAGTGAGGATGGATCTGAAATGAAAGTTCCTGCAAACCCTCCTTTAGCAAAAGATGTTGCTAACTTTGTAGGTGAGCCTATTGCAGTTGTTTTCGCTGAAACTTTAGATGAAGCTAAGGAAGGTGCTGAAAAAGTAAAAGTTGATTACAAAGTTTTAAAAGCTGTGGTTGATCCAGCTGATGCAATGAAAAGTGATGCTATTCATGACGGTGTAGATAAAAATCTTTGTTATGATTGGTTGCTAGGTGATAGAAAAGCTGTAGATGAGGCTTTCGCTAAAGCTGATAAAATTATTAAAGTTGATTTAATAAATAATAGACTTGTTCCTAATGCAATGGAACCAAGAGCTTGCGTTGTAGATTACAATACAGCTTCAGAGGAAATTACTTTATATACAACAAGTCAAAACCCTCATTTATCGAGATTGGTAATGTCTGCATTTGGAAATGTTGCACCCGAAAATAAATTAAGAGTTGTTGCACCAGATGTTGGTGGTGGATTTGGTTCTAAAATCAATGTTTATAATGAAGAGATAGTTTGTAGTTGGGCTTCAAAAAAAATTGAAAGACCAATTAAATGGGTTGCAGAGAGAACAGAATCATTTTTAACAGATACTCATGGAAGAGACCATGTCACTCATGCGGAACTTGCTGTAACTAATGATGGTAAGTTTTTAGGATTTAAGAATGAAACAATTGCAAATCTAGGAGCTTATGCAAGAGTATTTGGAACAGTTACTCCAACTTATTTGTTTGGACCTTGTGCGACAGGAGTTTATGTAATTCCAGCAGCATATTCGAATGTAAAAGCTGTTTATACTAATACTGCTCCAGTAGATGCTTACAGAGGTGCTGGAAGACCAGAAGCAACTTATACAATTGAAAGATTAGTAGAAAAAGCTGCAATGGAATTAGGAATGGATAAAACTGAAATTAGAATGAAAAATTTTCCAACTCAGTTTCCATTTAAACAAACATTAGTTCACACAGTTGACTCTGGTGATTATGTAGCTGGATTAGAAAAAGCAAAACAAATGGCAGATTACGCTGGTTTTGAAGCTAGAAGAAAAAAATCAGAGGCTAATGGAAAATTAAGAGGAATAGGTGTTTCATCATATTTTGAAGCATGTGGTATTGCACCATCTGCAGCAGTTATGTCTTTAGGTTGTGGAGTAGGATTATGGGAGTCAGCAGAAGTAAGGTTTAATCCGACAGGTCAAATATCTGTGTTTACAGGTGCTCATAGCCATGGACAAAGTCATGACACAACATTTGCTCAAATTGCAGCAGATGAAATGGGTGTGCCAATTGAAAATATTGATATCGTTCATGGTGATACAGATAAAGGAACATTTGGAATGGGTACTTACGGTTCAAGATCATTGACTGTAGGTGGTATTGCTATTGTGAATGCCTGTAAGAAAATAATTGCCAAAGGTAAAAGAGTTGCAGCTAAAATGCTTGAAGTAAATGAAGACGAAATTGAATTCAAGGATGGTGAGTTTGTAGCTCTAAAATCTAACAAGAAAAAAACTATTGGAGAAGTAGCTTTTGCTTGTTATTTACCAGGACAAAGAGATGAAATGAAATCACCAATACCAGAGGGTGATGAACCTGGATTAATAGAGTCAGCATTCTATGATCCACCAAATTTCTCTTTTCCAGCAGGGTCGCATATTTGTGAAGTAGAAATTGATCCTGATACAGGAAATGTAAAAGTCGAAAAATATACTGCAGTTGATGATTTTGGAAGAATAGTAAATCCGATGATCGTCGAAGGACAAGTTCATGGAGGAATTGCTCAAGGAATAGGTCAGGCTTTACATGAAAATACTCAATATGATGAAACAGGACAGTTAATGACTGCTTCTTATATGGATTATACAATGCCAAGAGCAGATAATTTTCCAGAGTTTAATTTAGGTTTCACTTGTACTCATGCAACATCTAACCCACTTGGAGTTAAAGGTTGTGGAGAAGCAGGTGCTATTGCTTCACCACCAACAGTTATGAATGCAGTAATAGATGCATTAGGTGGTCAAGAGATTTCAATGCCTGCAACAGCTGAAAAAGTTTGGAAGGCTTGTAAATCAATGAAAAAATCAAACGCAAAAGCAGCATAGGAGGAAAATATGAAATCATTCAATTATCACGCACCAAAAGATGTTAAAGATGCCTCAAAACTAGCCTCTTCTAATTCTGCTTTTTTAGCTGGAGGAATGACAACTATTCCTTCTATGAAGTTAGGATTAGCAAGTTACAAAGATGTCATCGATATTAAAAACATCAAAAAACTTTCAGGTATAAAAGTAAGTGGAAAAACAGTTACCATTGGAGCAACAACAAAGCATGTGGAAGTTGCAACATCAAAAGATGTTAAAAAAGCAATTCCAGCTCTAGCTAAATTAGCTGGAAACATTGGTGATGCTCAAGTAAGAAACAGAGGAACTATAGGCGGATCAATTTCTAACAATGATCCTTCAGCCTGTTATCCTTCAGCTTGTATGGCGCTTAATGCCGTTATTCATACTAACAAAAGAAAGATAGATGCAGAAAAGTTTTTTACAGGAATGTTTGAAACTGCTTTAAAAGGTGGTGAACTTGTGGAAGCTGTAGAGTTTCAAATTCCAGAAAAAGCTGATTATCAAAAACATCCTAATCCAGCCTCAAGGTACGCAATTATTGGAGTGTTTGTTGCAAAACACAAAAAAGATGTAAATGTTGCTGTAACAGGAGCAAAATCTTGTGTTTATATTGATAAAGATCTATCAAAAAAATTAAGCTCTAATTTTTCAGTATCAGCGATTGAAGGTGCTGAAGTAAAATCTTCGGGCATGAATTCTGATATGCATGCATCCGCAGAATACAGAGCTAATTTGGTATCATTATACGCAAAAAAAGCTGTTGAAGCTTGTTAGTTAAGATTTATATTTCACCAAATGAAAAACTCATTTGATGAAAAAATCCTAGAAGAAGCAAACGATTGGGTAACAGCTAATCAAAAAGTTGTTTTAGCAACAGTAATTCAAACTTGGGGATCCTCTCCAAGACAAGTTGGTAGTAGAATGATAGTTAATGAGAAGGGGGACTTCTCAGGTTCTGTTTCGGGAGGATGTGTAGAGTCAGCAGTTGTAAGAGAATGTATTGGTCTTATCAAAGACAATAAACCTTGTAAAAAAATAGAATTTAAAGTTTCAAATGAAAGTGCTTGGGAAGTAGGTCTTGCTTGCGGTGGAGAAATCGCGGTCTATTTAGAACAAGTTAATTAATGAAATTACAAACACTAAAATCAATTATTGAAAAAAAGAAAAATAAATCTGAATTTGCAATTATCACTAATCTTAAAACAGGGGAGAGTGAAATTTTTGAAAAAAGTAAACCTTTAAGTAAAGAAATGGAGGTTTATTCCAATCAAATCAATGAATTTTTTAGATCCAAAAAAAACGGAGTTATAGAAAACTCTGAAATATTTGTTGAAACTTACATATTACCAATAAAAGTAATCATAGTTGGAGCAGTTCACATTGCACAATACTTAGTAGATTTTGCAAAGAGTTTGAATTTTGAAATTTCTATAATTGATCCCAGAGGTTATTTTGCATCTGAGCAAAGATTTCCTGATATGAAAATAATTAACAAATGGCCCAATGAAGCCTTTCAAGAAATAGATACAAATGAAAATTCAGCCTTAATTGCTTTAACACACGATCCAAAAATTGATGATCCAGCTCTTCAACATGCATTAAAGAAAAAATTTTATTACATTGGAGCACTTGGAAGTAAAAAAACTCACGAGAATAGATGTCAAAGATTAAAGGAAGCAGGTTTTAGTGATGATCAAATTAATTCAATACATGGACCAATAGGAATTAAATTAGGCGGAAGATCAGCGCCTGAAATAGCTTTATCAATTATAGCACAATTAGTTTCAGAAACTTACAAAAAATGATTAAAGCAATTTTGCTTGCCGCTGGTCAATCTAAAAGATTAAAATCTGAAAATAAATTAATTAAATTGTATAAAAAAAAATCTTTAATAAATCATTCATTAAAAGCACTTCACAAAAGTAAAATCAATAAAGTTATTGTTGTTCTTGGTTATCAAAAAAATGAGGTTAAGAAGATAATTCAAAAGAATAAAAAAAATATTTTTATTTATAATAAAGAATATAAAAAAGGAATGGCTTCTTCAATAAAAGTAGGCTTAAAAAAGATAACAAAAAAAGACAAAGGCTTTATAATTGTTCAGTCTGATATGCCATTCATAAAATCATCTGATATAAATAAAATTTGTAACTCTATTAAATCAAAAAAGTATTTAGTTCATGCTTTGAGATATAAAAATAGAATAGGTAATCCAATAGGTTTTGATTTATCAATTATGAAAAAGTTTAAAAGGATTAAAGGTGATTTTGGAGCAAAATTTATGGTTAAAAGATTAAAAAACAAAACTAAATTTATAAACACAAAAAATCTAAAATCATTTAAAGATTTTGATAAAGTTTCAGATTTTAGAGTCTGATTTATTGAAATTGATTCTGAAAAGTAAAATAATAATTAAAATTATTAAAAAAATAAGTGGTTTAAAGAATATAGTTTTGGATAACCAAATGAAATGCAATACTCCAAAAATTGCGATTACATAAACTAATCTATGAAGTTTTTTCCAGTTTTGTTTTAAAAGTCTTGCCATTTTATTTGATGAAGTGATTGCTAAAGGAATTAACAAAAGCCAAGCAGAGAAACCAATAAACACAAATTTCTTTTTTAAAACATCATCTATCAAAGGTTCAAAATCAAATCTATAATCGAGCCCAACATAACTAAGCATATGTATAGAAGCATAAAAAAAAGCAAATAATCCGAGCATTCTTCTTAATTTAATCCACTCCAATGATTTTGTAATTTTTTTAAGTGGAGTCATTGAAAGAGTTAAAAAAATAAAGATTAAAGTCCATTCCCCAAAATGATTTATTATTCTATCAACTGGTTCAGGACCTAATTTATCATAAAATATTTGATAACTGATTATGGTCAGTGGCCAAAGTGATAATAAGAAAACAGCAGACTTTAAATAGTTTCTCAATTCTTTTAGTAATTTTTTTTTAAATCCATTCCATTATAAAGATGAGCTACTTCATCTCCATAACCATTAAACATTAAAGTTTTTATTCTTGGAGCTAAAATACTTTCTCCTATCACTCTTTCGGTTTTTTGTGACCATCTTGGATGATCAACATCAGGATTTACATTTGAATAAAAACCATATTCTCTAGGTGAAGCATTTTTCCATGCTGTGTTAGGCATATTTTTTGTTAATTTAATTTTCACTATTGCTTTTGCACTTTTAAATCCATACTTCCATGGAATAAATATTCTTAATGGTGCTCCATTTTGATTTGGCAAAGGTTTTCCATACAAACCAGTCACAACAGTAGTAAGAGGATGCATTGCTTCATCCAATCTTAAACCTTCAATGTAAGGCCAGTTTAAAACAGGATATCTCTGACCAACCATTTCCTCAGGATTATAAACTGTTTCAAATTCAACAAACTTTGCAGAGGATTTAATCTCTACTTTGTTAAGTAATTCACTTAATGAAAAACCTAACCATGGAATAACCATAGACCAACCTTCAACACATCGAAGTTTAAGAATTCTCTCTTCAGATTTAATGTTTAAAATTTCTTCAATTGGAAGTTCTAATGATTTTCCAACTTCACCTTCAATTTTCACAACCCAAGGTCTTGTATTAAAATTTTTAGCTCTCCTATGTGGATCACCTTTGCCAGTGCCAAATTCGTAGTAATTATTATATGTGGTAATGTCTTGATAACTTGTTGGCTCATTCAGATTACTGGCCTTAGCATTAATTAATGGAACAGAATTTAAAGAGAGTGCACTTAAACTATAACCCATGGATTTAATAAAAGATCTTCTTTTATGGTAAATCTTTTCAGGTGTAATTTCAGAATGTTTAAACTTTTTCATTAGCTATTGGATTTCCTTTTAACCATTCACTTTCTTCATTTTCATAAAACTCTTTTTTCCAAATTGGTGATCTTTTTTTTATTTCTTCAATTATATATCTTGAAAGTACATAAGCTTGATCACGATGTTTGCAAGCTACTGCGATAATAATACTTATCTCACCTAATTTTAAGTGTCCTTTAGCATGTTCAATAAACACAGCTTTATCTTTAATATCTAATTTTTGATCCACTTCGTTATAAATTTCTTCAAAACTTTTGATCACCATTTCATCATGACTGTCATAAGTAATTCCAGTGACTGTTTTATTGTCATTGATATTTCTTACAGTGCCTAAAAAATAAATTGATGCACCAAACTTAGAGTCTTTTATAAATTTTTCAGCATTTGAAGTAAGTATTTTCTCTTTTTTAGAATCTACTATTTTTATATGAAGCATTAACCTCCTCCGATAGGAGGTATAATACCAATCTTTTGATTTTTTGTGATTTTATAATTGTCGCTAATTATTTCATTATTTTCAGAACAAAATGCTGAAGTTTTTACAACTTTGATAAAATTTTCATTACCTTGAAAATTTTTTTCTATATATTTGATAATTTCATTCCGTAGATCATCTATTGAAGCTTTATCTTTTACATCTAATTCTAAGTGATCTTTATTACTAAAATCTCTACTAGCACCAAATAATTCTAATTTTATTTTCATTTTTTTAATTTAGATGAAAATTTTAAGTTTTCATCTTTAAATTGTGATTTATTTTTATTAATAAAGTCATCCATTATTTCTATTTTTTCTTTTTCAAATTCAGCAACTTTTCTTTCATTAAGATCTACATACAAAGCTAGAACTTCAATTGTTGAGGCTAGAAATTTTTTTTCTTTGTGGATCATTTCCATTTTATATTGAAGTCGTTTTTTATCATGATCAAAATAAACACAATTGATAACTACTTCATCATTTAGTTGAAGCTCTTGATTGTAAGTAATGTGAGACTCAACAATCATTGTGCTTTTCTTAGTTGTTTTTGCGGAATGCTCACCCATCTGAAATATGTTATTTAATGTATCAGCACCATATTTATCAAACATTAAAAGATAATATGAAACATTCATATGATCGTTATAATCAATCCAGTCTTTAATTACTTTTTGAGTACTTAGATAAATGGACATTTGAAATTAGAATATATTCTTTAAAAATTCAGGCAATCCATCTGGATTAGTCCATAATCCACTTTTTCCGCCTTCTTTAATTAATAATTTCACATTATCTATTTTTAGATGTGGATTTACTATTTTGCTTAAATCATAAATGGTTATTAATGCAGCATTAACACCCATTATTGCTTCCATCTCTACACCGGTCTTAGCTACTGCTGAAACTACACAGAAAACTTCTAATGAGTTATCAACCTCATTCATTGTAATTTTTGTTGCGGTGTGGTCAATTGGAAGTGGATGACATAAAGGAATTAATTCACTTGTCTTTTTTACACCTAGAACAGCCGATATTTCAGCTAAGGTAATTGGATCCCCTTTAGGCATTTTTTTATTTTTGATGAGATCAAACACTTCTTTGCCTACATAAATTTTTCCTGAAGCTAATGCTCTACGAAACGTTTTTTTCTTAGACGAAACATCCACCATATTAAAAGAATTCTTCTGAAATATCTCTTTTGCCCAATCTTTAAGTTCTTCTTGATTAATTATTTTCAATTTCGACATTAACCACCTGTTGTAGATAGATTTTTTGTTAACCCTGTCTCTCCAAGTTCTAAATAGTGAGACTCTTTTTTAAACTTCATTTGTCCCATTATCAGATCTTGCAATTCTTCAGTTTGATCATCTTTTTGTAATAAATGTCTAATACTAATTCCTGTATTGCCAAATAAACATAATCTTAGATCACCTCTAGAGGTAATTCTCAAACGATTACAAGTTCTACAAAAATCTTTCGAATAAGGAGCTATTATTCCAAATTTCCCTTTATAGTCTGGATTGATATAATTTAAAGATGGTCCAGCATCCTTACCTAAAGTTTGGTAAATCCAATTATTTTGATTTAAGTAATCTTTGAAAATTTTTGATGATATATGATATTTATTAAAATAATCTAAATTGTCTCCCGTTTGCATTAATTCAATATATCTAAAATCCACTTTATTTTTTCTTAAAAATTCTCTCCAGGTGTCAAAATCATTTTCAGATGCATTAATATTATTTAAAAGCACAGCATTTATTTTTATATTATCAAAATTTAAATCTTGTAGGATTTGAATTCCTTTAAGAATTTCTGGCAATCTATCGTGACCAGTTATAGTTTTAAAAGTGTTTCTATTAAGACTATCAATGCTTATATTGATACCGTTTAAACCACTATCGACTAACAATTTAGCTTTTTCGTCTAAATGATAACCATTTGTTGTGATTACAACCTTTTTAATCCCAGCTTCACCTTTCAATATTTTAATAATCTCAAAAAAATCATTTCTAACTGTTGGTTCTCCACCAGTAAGTCTTATTTTACACACACCTAATTTTGAAAAAACTTTTGCTAAACGTCTTATTTCTTCCAAATCAAGAAATTTTCTATTATCACTTTTGTCTGCTTGATAACCATTGGGTAAACAGTATCCACATTTAAAATTACAAACATCTGTTACAGATAATCTGATATAAGGAAAAGTTCTTCCAAAACTGTCTCTAAGTATTTTCATCAATTAAAAGACTAGCACAGATGGAAAAATCTTTCCAACGCTATATATCAGTATTTAACTTCCAGTTGTTTGCTGGAAGTTAAAATAAATTTTATTGGCCTGGAGCTTTATAACCGATTTTACTCGCTTTCTTTGTAGCTTTCGTAAAATCTATTGCTTCTAGCATTGTTAAATTTTTAACCGCACCAGAAGCTTCTACAACTAATTTGATAGCTGCAAAATCATCAAAGCTAGGTACTTCAGAAACTACGATAAAGTCATAAGAGCCTCTTACTATATCCATGCTATGCATAGAACCACCCATTGCGTTAGTAAGCTGTTCCACAACAGCTTTTCTATCACTTGCTGGATCTTTAAGAAATCCCTGAAAAGCTTTTTCAGTATAGTTTCCCATTATGTACGCTTTCATAATTACCCCCTTTTTTTTTATAAAGTTAGTTTACTAGTGATACAAAAATGTTGATATGTTTTATTTGCATGCTAGACACAACCCTAAGTAATGCTAAGTTATTAATATGTACGAAAAATTTGGACAATTTATCGATGGTAAGTGGCAACAATCCTCAGATAAAGGAACTTATGAGGTTATCAATCCTGCTAACGAGGAAATACTAGGTCATGCTTCTAAAGCCACTCCAAAAGATGTAGAGGCAGCATTACATTCAGCAGCTAAAGGATTAGAAGTTTGGAAGAAAACTGCTCCTTGGCAAAGATCATACATCATAAGACGAATAGCAGATAAGATGAGAGAAAAGCAGGATGTTTTAGCAAAATGGATGACACTTGAAGTAGGTAAACCTTTGGCTGAAGCAAAAGGTGAAATCAACGGAGCAGCAGATATTTTTGAATGGAATGCCGAAGAAACAAAAAGAATTTATGGTCAAACTGTAGAAAGTAGATTTGAAGATACAAGAGTCCATGTTTATTATCAGCCTGTAGGAGTTGTTGCTGCATTATCTCCATGGAATTTTCCCGCAGTGTTATCTGCAAGAAAAATTTCAACAGCATTAGCCGCTGGTTGTTCAGTTATCATAAAACCAGATGTAATCACTCCTGGAGTTGTAATGGAGATGGTAGATATTTGTAGAGAATGTGGTGTACCAGCAGGTGTAGTAAATTTATTATCTGGAGATCCACCTAGTATTGCACAACAATTAATAGCTTCTGATATAGTAAAAAAAATTTCAATCACAGGATCCTCAAGAGTAGGAAAATTAATTTTAAAACAAGCTGCAGATAAAGTTCAGAGAGTTACAATGGAATTATCAGGACACTCTCCTTTTATTGTTTTTGATGATGCAGATATAAAAAAAGCAGCAGATATGGCCATTGCTGCTAAATTTAGAAATAATGGACAAGTATGTATTTCACCAAATAGATTTTATATTCATGAAAGTAAAAAAGATGAGTTTGTTAATTTGTTTGTAGATAAAACCAAAAAATTAAAAATTGGTAATGGAATGGATGCCGATACTCAATTAGGTCCACTAACTACAAAAAAAAGATTAAATGAAATTGAGGAATTGGTTGAAAAAACAAAACAAGAGGGAGCAAAAGTTTTATTGGGAGGTAAAAGACCCGCTGGTTTTAATAAAGGTTTTTTTTATGAGCCAACAATATTTGATAATGTTAAAGATGATTACACCATTATGAAACAAGAACCTTTTGGGCCTTTAGTTCCCATGCTATCTTTTAAATCATTTGACGAGGTTATTGAAAGAGCTAACAACCACGAGCTTGGTCTATGCAGCTACATTTGCACTAATTCAATGGAGAAAGCCCATTTAGCTTCAGAACAATTAGAAACTGGAACAGTAGGAGTCAATACAGGCATGATTGCAATAGCCGAAGCTCCTTTTGGAGGTATAAAGCAAAGTGGTTATGGAAGAGAAGGTGGGTCTAATGCAATTAAAGACTATCTTAATGTTAAATATACTCATTTGGGAATTAAAGGTTAATTTTAATAACAATGTTTGAATTATTAGTTGCTTTTGGAGCTGGTTTAATAAGCTTCTTATCTCCTTGTGTGCTACCTCTAATACCAGGATATGTTTCCTATATTTCAGGAAATTCATTAAGTGAGTTAATAGAAAAAAAGAAAGTAAATTTGACTCCAATAATTTTATTCACAGTAGGTTTTTCAATCGTATTTATAATTTTTGGTGCAGCTTCAACTTTTTTAGGCCAAGTTCTTCTTCAAAACTCATATGAACTAAGAATAGTTGCTGGGTTAATAATAGTTATTCTTTCTCTCCACATTTTAGGAATAATAAATCTTAAATTTTTAAATTATGAAAAAAGAATTCAAACAAATATAAATACCAGCTTCTATAGTCCTATAATAATTGGTATGGCCTTCGCTTTTGGGTGGACGCCGTGTATTGGCCCTATCTTAGGCTCAATTTTGGTTTTAGCTGCTACAGAAGAAAGTATTAATAAAGGAATTTTACTTTTAATATTTTACTCTTTGGGATTGGCCCTACCTTTTATTTTATCAGGTTTTTTAATACAAAAATTTTTAATTTTTTCTAAAAATTTTAAAAAGAACATAAAATTAGTGTCTAAGATAGGCGGAATTATTTTACTGATTACAGGTGTTTTGATATTAACTAACCAATTACAAGCTTTGGGGTATTATTTATTAAATGTTTTACCATTCTTACAAAATTTTGGATAATAAATTATGAAAATTTATCAAATAGATTCAAGTGCTAGAAAGGAAGGCTCAACCTCAAGAGCTTTAGCAAAAAAACTATTAAATAGAATTAAAAAGCCAGATGATCATATTATATATAGAGATCTTGACGATGAAATGCTTTTTGTATCTGGCCTTACAGAATCTGGAATGAAAATTGAAAAAAAAGATCAAACAGAACATCATAAGAAAATGTTTGAACTTTCAGATACATTAGTCAAAGAACTTAAAGAGAGCGACATAATCATAATTTCAGCACCAATATATAATTATGGACCACCAGCTACACTCAAAGCTTGGGCAGATCTTGCTGCAAGAGTAGATGAAACTTTTAGATTCAAGCCTAATGGTAGACGAGAGGGGTTGTTAAAAAATAAAAGAGCGTATTTAGTAATTACATCAGGGGGAACAAAACTTAATAGTAATGAGGATTTTCTGACACCGTGGTTAAAGTTCATTTTAAATTTTTTTGGAATTGAAAAAATTGATATAATTTGTGCTGATCAAATGGCTTTAGATTATGAGAAATCAATAAAAGAAGCCGAAGAACAAATAAAAAGAATTAGTTAATATGATATTATGGTTAGCAAGTTTTCCAAAAAGTGGAAATACATGGTTAAGATTATTAATATCTAATTATTTTTACCCTGATGAGAAAGTATTTGATAATTTAAATTTAATTAAAGAATTTCCAAAAAAAACATTTTTCGAAAACTTTAAAAATGAAATTGATTTTAATCAAGAAAAAATAAATCTTTATAAATATTTCATCAAATCACAAGAAAGATTAAACCTTAATAATAAATTAAATTTTCTTAAAACACATAGTTGTTGTGGAACAATTGGTAACAATAAATTTACTGATGAAAAAAATACTTTAGCATTTATTTATATAATTAGAGATCCAAGATCTGTTGTAATTTCTTATGCTTATCATAGCAATCAATCTTTTGATGACTCGGTTGAGGCAATTACAAATGATAATAGCGTAGCAATAGATGAAGATAAATTAATAACATATAGATCTTCATGGAAAATGAATTATTACTCATGGACAAAGTCACCTTATCCAAGGTTAATTTTAAAATATGAAGATTTAAAGAAAAACGAATTTGAAAATTTTAAAAAAATTTTGAAGTTTATAAGTCAATATAAAGAAATTGAGATAAATGATGATAAAATAAAACAAACCATAGAAAAATGTAATTTTCAAAAATTAAAAATTGAGGAAAAACAAAATGGATTTATTGAAAGATGGGGAAATGAAAATTTTTTTAGAAAAGGTCAAATTGATGAATGGAAACAAAATCTTTCAAATGATTTGATAAAAAAAATTGAAAATAATTTTAAAGAATTAATGAATGATTTTGGATATTTATAAATTAAATTTTCTTTGAAGATGTTTTAGTTTACCTTCAGTGCTATCATAATCAATATAACAGCCCTGAAGAAACCTTTCTCCCTCATTTGCATCATATGATGTTCTGCCATGTAAAAGTCGATAATTATCCATCATTAATAAATCACCAGGTGTTAATTTAAATTCGATTCTATAATCATCAGAGTTGTATAATTCAGAGATTTTATTTCTTGCAGAATAATATAATTCTAATTTTTCTTTTTCCATCAAAGGCACAAAGTCTAATCTTGGACTAAACCTTACTTGTTTAAATTTTTTATTTTCATCTAACTGTATCATTTCAGCCCAGTCTTCTAGAATTATATTTTTATCTATAAATTGATATCGCACTTTAATTTCTGTCAAAATTTTATAATAATCAGAAAAGTTCTTTTTAAGTTTTTCTGTAACAGTGTAGCCGTCAACTAAAGTTGACAGACCTCCACTTACTTTATTTTCAATACAATGAAGTAACTGTATACAAGGAACTGGGTTTCTATATGGGTTATCAGTGTGTGGTGCTAATGCCAAAGATGTATAAGCTAAATCATTTGGATTTGGTTTTGATTTAACATTAAAAAATTCACCAAAATTAGTTCTTCTAACGCTGCCAATGGAATTTGCAAAGTTTACTATAAAGTTATTCTGAACTGGAACATTTTTAAATATAATAAAACCATACTTATAAAAATTTATTAGCGCATCATACATTATTTTTTCTTCAAAAATATTTTCTTTAAAATCAAAATAATTTAAATTTTTCAAAGATGAGTCCCACTTAATTTTTTCAATAAATTTAATGTCATTTATATTTGAAAATTCTTTAAGAATACTCTGGATTGCTAACTTAGTTTTAACACCATCATTAAAACAAATTTCTAAAAAATTTTCCGATAAATTTAATTTTTTGATTTCTATGTTCTTTTTTAATTCAGTTGGATCAAATAATCTTTGCTGAGTAGCTCTATCAACAAAAGACTCCTCATTTACTCTCTCCCTTAACCAGAAAGGGTGTATTTCTTTTTTTAAACCTTCTTTTTCAAAAAAAACTTTATTATTTGATAATTCAATTTTCATACTTAAACCTTATGATTATTTAAAATTTTACTTTAATCAATACAAATTAAATTGTATTAATTTCCCTGTGATTAAATTAAAATCTTCAGATTATAAAAATTACTCTAAATTTTTAGTTAATTTAGCAAGCAAATTAACAAAATTTTATTATTCTAAATTAAATAAACCTTTTAAAGTTTCAAACAAATTAAAAGGTAGAGGATATGATCCTGTGACAAGTGCCGATAAAGCTTTTGAAAATTTTATTATAAAACAGATAAAAAAAAAATTTCCTAGTCACCAAATCATAGGTGAGGAGTCTGGACATAAAAAAACTAAAAGTGATTTTTCATGGGTTATTGATCCAATTGATGGAACAAGATCATTTGTTATTGGCAATCCAACTTGGAGCAATCTAGTTTCTTTAAATTTTAAGGGAAATCCCATTGTTGGTCTTGCTAATTTTCCTGTATTAAAAAAATATTATTTTAATACCTCATTAAATTCAGCTTATGTTTCAGAGAATGGAAAAAAAAGAAAAATAAAAGTAAATCATAAAGCAACTTTTTCAAATGTAAAATTATCAGCAGCTTTTCATGGAATTTTACCCTTAAATAAACAAAAAAAAATTCCTCAAATATTAAAACGGATGCAATTTCCGTGCTCAGACGCCTTAAGCTATTCTCATTTTGCAGAAGGCAAACTCGATATTGTTATTCAATGTGGAAAC
The DNA here is from genome assembly GCA_003212295.1 of Pelagibacteraceae bacterium AG-447-E22. Classification (GTDB taxonomy): domain Bacteria; phylum Pseudomonadota; class Alphaproteobacteria; order Pelagibacterales; family Pelagibacteraceae; genus Pelagibacter. Next base: position 20,993 of record QCQC01000013.1, read on the forward strand.
AAAATTTGGGATATACATGCCTTAATTCCAATAATTAGAGCTGCAGGAGGTATAGTTTCAACTTGGAAAAATGACGATGCTAAAAAGGCAGGAAATATAATTTGTTCAGCTAACAAAAGTCTTCATAACAAAATACTTAAAATTTTAAAACCTGTTGCTAAGTAGTTTTTCCTATTAAGTTTACAATCAATACCCCTGATATTATCAAGGCTAAACCAATGATAGTATAAACGTCTGGCATTTGATTATATTTATATATTCCAACAATTGTTGTAGCTATTATGCACAAACCTGCAAATGATGCGTAAGTAATTCCAACAGGAATAGTTTTCATAACAATAGATAATGTAAACATACAGCCAACTATTGTTATTGCAGTTAACAAACTTGGTATCAATAATGTAAAACCATTTGCACCTTTAGCAAAACCGTTTGCAGCTGTACCTAAAATTACTGCAATTATTAGAACTATGTAGGCAAATAAATTACTCACAACAAAAGATTATTCTTATTTAGTAATTTTATCTACAAATTTTTGTACTATTGGAGCTACAATAGTCGTTGCCATCAATGCAACTGGCAAGCTTACTGACCAGGCTTTAAAAAATCTTTTATAATAAAGTTCATCATAGCCTGTATTTATATAGGTTATTATAAGTGTCATGAGCAAACTCATGCCAAGACCCATAAAAAATATAAATAACAAATTAGAAAATTTTTTAGGGAACATTATTTATTTAATTAAATATAAATTTTATCAGCAAGACCGTAACATAATACAGCACTTAAAATAGTTAAAACCAATGGAGCATAGATTGCTTCATCAGAAGTTTTGTCTGTATGCCCAAGTTTATTTATTTTTGTATTATAAAAACCAACTAAGAATGCAGATAAGTTTTGTAAGAATATTAGATTAAAGAAACCCCATGTTGCTTCTAAACCATTAGGTCTGATGAAACCTACGTATACTGCCATCGCTACGGATCCAAAAAATATTGATCCAAAAAATCTAACCATTCCCGCACCAGTATCATCAATACCGTACTGATCTAAAAAAGATTTAGTTTGAAAAACACATCTAAATCCATAGTAAGCAAATCCTATAAAATGAATTATAAAAACTGCTAAGTAAAATATTCCATTAAATTTTTCTATCATTTAGTCTCCTTTTTTTTAATAAGAGTCTGACTCTTCACAGATAACAATTGTACTTTTTGGATCTGTGGCTGCTCTTCTATGAGTAACAATATTTTGATGTGCTTCAGAATTATACCAGCCTAAAGCCTTTTCTTTGTTTGGAAATTCCATCACAACTGTAAGAGTGGGCTCATCTCCTTCTAAGACTAATTTATTTGGAGTTCTTACAAGAAACTTTCCATCAAAAGGTTTAAGTGTATCTGCAACTTTACTTGCATATTCTTTTGCAAACATATCTTTGTCTGTAACTTTTGGAACTGCTACTAAGTACGCTTTTGGCATTTTATCTCCTTTATTAAGTTAATATAAAGTTTGAACTACTTTTTTTACTCTTTCGGCACCGTTAGGAATTGTATTTGCTACAAATGAATGACATTCTTCAGTTTTAGCTTTGTCATATTTAGAGCCATAATATTTATCTACAGCTTTATTTACTCCATCATCCCATTCTTTTTCTGAAATTCCTATTTCAAGTGCATATGTTTTCATAACTTTTACAGATGCCATAGATTTTTCTTTCATGCTGTATTCAAATTCTTCACCAGATGGTAAGAAATAGTTTGCCATATAGATTCCACTACATTCCCAAGCTTTAGATTTATCATTGTCACTCATTCCTGCAACAGCAGAGGTAAAAACTAATAAAGATAATATTAAAATAATTTTTTTCATAATAATTAATTGTTAATTAAAATTATTATAAAATTGTAACTGTTTTATTACATGGCTGGTATGCGATATTATAACCAGCTGGGAATAGGTAGATTTTTTTCCTTTAAAAATGTTTTGTTAAACATCTTTGAGTTGTATTTATCTGATTTATCACAAAGGATTGTTACAATTGTTTTACCTGGACCAAGTTCTTTACCAAGTCTAATTGCTCCTGCAATATTTACCCCACAGCTTGTTCCTAAGCTTAACCCTTCATTTTGAATTAAATCATAAAGAACAGGTAGAGACTCTTGATCACTTATTGAAAAAGCTCCATCAATTTTAGCTTCAGCAAAATTTTTAGTTATTCTACTTGATCCAATACCTTCAGTAATTGATCCACCTTCTGATTTTAATTCTCCATTCACTATATGATTATATAGAGCTGAACCAGTAGGGTCAGAAAGATAAATCTTAACATCTTTATTTTTCTCTTTTAAATATTTACTAACACCACCAATTGTTCCTCCAGTACCAGATGCACAGATAAATCCATCTACTTTACCATCTGTTTGTTCCCAAATCTCTGGACCAGTTGTTTCGTAATGACCTTTTGCATTAGCAGTATTATCAAATTGATTAGCCCAAACTACACCATTGTTATTTGTACTTTTCAATTCTTCAGCAAGTCTTCCAGCAACTTTTACGTAGTTTCCATCATCTTTATAAGGCTTTGGTGGAACTAATCTAAGATCTGCTCCAATATTTCTTAAAGTATCTTTTTTTTCTTGTGTTTGATTATCATTCATCACAATTATTGTTTTGTAACCAAGAGAATTACCTAAAAGACATAATCCGATACCTGTATTTCCTGCAGTTCCCTCAACAACAATCCCACCTTCAGATATTAACTTTTTTTCTTGAGCATCTTTAATTAAAGCTAAAGCTGCTCTATCTTTTACTGAGCCACCTGGATTAAGATATTCGGCTTTACCATAAATGTTACATCCAGTAATTTCTGATGCTGCTTTTAATTTAATTAAAGGGGTATTTCCAATTGAGTCGATAAAATTATTTTTTGTATTTTTCATTATTCTTTATCTTCATCTGTAACAGCATAAGGTTTGAATCCTTTTGTAGCATCACCGACTTTTCTAGCAGGAATACCAGCCATAACTGATTTTTCTGGCACATTTTTTGTTACAACTGAGTTTGATCCAATTAATGAATTTTTCCCAATTGTAATTGGTCCTAATATTTGAGCCCCAGAACCAACAACCACATTATCTTCTAAAGTTGGGTGTCTTTTCATATTTCTTTGATCATTTGAATTTATACTTGGAGCAATTCCGCCCAAAGTAACATTATGGTAGATCGTTACATTATTTCCAATCTCTGAAGTTTCACCAATCACAACTCCCATTCCATGGTCAATAAATAAATTTTTACCTATTTTTGCTTTTGGATGAATTTCTATTCCTGTCAAAAATCTTGAGAACTGAGAAATAATTCTAGCAACCAAATCAAACTTTGCTATTGCAAAAAAATTTGCAATTTTGTAAAAAAAAATTGCCTTAACACCTGGGTAAGTTAAAATTAAACTTAACTTAGATTTTGCCGCAGGATCTCGGTCAATTATAGATTGTAAAAAATCATTCATTTTTTTGAGTTTTCTAACAGTTGATTAAAAAAAGTATATACTTTATATAGTAATCAAATAAGCAATTTAAAGAGGGTTGAAATGTATAAAAATACAAATTGTTTTCATTTGGCTATTCCATGTGGAGATTTAGAAACAGCAAAGAAATTTTACAGTGAAACTCTTGGCTGTAGACTTGATAATTCTGCTCAAGAATGGGCAGATGTTGATTTTTGGGGAAATGAATTAACACTTCACGCAAGTGAGCATAAACTAGATAATGAAAGACATGATGTTGATATGGGAAACGTTTCAGTTCCTCATTTTGGTGTTCACTTATCAAGAAAAGATTTTGACGCTCTTAAAAAAAGATTGAAGGAAAAAGGTGCAAAATATTATGACGAGCCTTATCTAAGATTTAAAGGCACAAAGTACGAGCAAGAAACTTTTTTTGTTAAAGATCCCAACGAAAATATTTTAGAGATAAAAACTCTTACTGCAAACGCAGAATAATTAAATCGAATTGTTATTAAATCAATATATTCCATCTAAATCAGTATTGTTCTTTAGAAGGTTGAAATTTTATATTTTTGGTGAAAAGTTTTACAAAAAATTAGATTATGATTGGCACAAGTACTCAAATAGATTTGACATTATAAATAAAATTATAAAGTATAAAAATTATAATTCATATCTAGAAATTGGTTGCCAAAGTGACGTGAATTTTGAGAAAATTTTGGCACCTAATAAAATTGGAGTTGATCCTATGGATGGGGGAACTCATAGAATGACAAGTGATGATTTTTTTAAAGATAACCAAAAGAGATTTGATATAATTTTTATAGATGGTTTGCACGAATATAGGCAAGTTTTAAGAGATATTAAAAATTCGATAAAATATTTAAATGAAGATGGTGTCATCTTAATACACGATTGTCTGCCATCAAAAATTTGGCATCAAACAATACCTCAAACACACTCAAGCTGGAATGGAGATGTATGGAAAGCTATTGTTGAATGTAGAACTTTTGAAAATATTGATACTTACACATGTATTGCTGATCATGGTCTTGGAGTTATATTCAATAGAAAAAATAAGAATAGGTTAAATTTAAAATTGAAGAATTTTAAAGAACTAAAATTTAAAGATTATTTCAAAAGACATAAAGAATTTATGAATACAATTTCTGAAAGCGATTTATTTAATCTTATTGAAAATAAGATTTAGATTTTTAAATGGAGTATCTCATATTAGGTTTTTTTACAGGTCTAAGTTTGATTTTAGCTATTGGTGCACAAAATATCTTTGTAATAGAGCAAGGTTTAAAAAAACAATATATATTTTTAGTATGTTTTG
>QCQC01000014.1 GCA_003212295.1 Pelagibacteraceae bacterium AG-447-E22
GAGATCTTTATTGGTTATATTTTCAACGTGTATTCCAATAAAAAGATCTCAATTTTCAACTTCTTGAGCCCCTTTAAATGTAATTTTTTTTAAGTTTAGTTTGTAAAGTTTTATTGAAGGCTGATTTAGAAAATTTCCACTTATAATTGGTCTGGTTTCAATTCCTTTTTTATTTAGTAATGATAAAAATTTCTTTTTTTTACTTACAAACTTTTTATTTATTAATATTGGCAATCCAAACCAGCTTGGCTCTAAATTACTAACAGGCTTAATAAAGGTGAACTGATCTTTCCACTCTTTTGATCTTTTTAGTTTATGTATTATCTTTTTAATATTACTTGATCTAATTTTTTTAAAGCTATTAAGCCTTTTAAATTGGTTATATCCTATTGCTGCAGCGATATCAGTTGGTCTAAGATTAAAGCCAGAGTTAATAAAATTAAAATTTTTTTCTTTATTATTTTTTAAACCTCTATCCCAGCCATGTGCTCTTAATGAATAAATAATTTCATAGTTTCTTCTATCATTACAAACTATCATACCCCCCTCTCCAGCAGTGATTTGATGAGAATAATAAAAAGAGTAAGTACCAAAATCTCCAAAAGTTCCTAAATATTTTTTATCAAATTTTGAACCAAGTGACTCACAAGTATCTTCTATTAAATATAGTTTATGTTTTTGTATAATCGATTTTATTTTTTTCATGTTTGTTGAATTACCTAAAACATGAACTCCCATAATAGCTTTAGTTTTTTTTGTAATTTTTTTTTCCAAATCAGAAATTGATAAATTCAATGTTAGAGGGTCAATATCTACAAATTTTGGTTTTAATCCTGCTTGTACAATTGGCCATAATGAAGTTGACCAACAGAGAGCTGGAATTAAACACTCATCTCCAACTTTTAAATTATTTTTTTTGGCAGGATTTATTAAAGCAAATGAAGCCAGTAAATTTGCAGATGATCCTGAATTAACCATTAAAGCATATTTGGCACCTATAAATTTAGCAAACGATTTTTCAAATTTTTTTGTAATTTCACCCATAGTAATATTTTTTGAAAATAAAACTTTTGCAGCCTGATAGATATCATCGTCAGAAAATGAATTTGGAGATAAAGGGTATTTCATATTTTTACCCTTTGATATTTGATTGATGAATTTAAGAATTTCCTTTTTTTTAAACATATGTGTTTAAACTAAATATTATCCTTTTCCACGCCATGGAATAGTCTTATCAATTATCTTTCGAAGAGTAATATCAAATAATAAGCCTAGCATTCCCATTATGAAAATTGTTATCCAAATGACCTCATATTGAAAATATTTTTTAGCAACATTTTCAACAAACCCAATACCAGTAGTTCCTGCTAAGAATTCTGCCGCAACTAAAGTTCCCCAACACATACCAACAGCAACCCTAATTCCTGTCAAAATTTCAGGTAGTGAGTTTGGAAAAATTACATATCTTAAGATTTGTTTTTTTGAAGCTCCTAAAGAGTGTGCAGCATGAATTTTTGATAATTGAGTGCCTGAGGCTCCAGCTCTTGCTGAAATGATCATAATAGATAATGAGACCATGAATAATAAAAATACTTTTCCTGTATTATCAATTCCTAAAACAGATATGATAAGTGGTGCCCATGCTAATGGAGGAACTGGTCTGTAAAGTTCAATTAATGGATCAAAGAAACCTTTTGCAAATCTATTTAAACCCATAAACAATCCTAATGGAACACCAATTATAATTCCAAAAACTAATCCTAAAAATACCCTCATAAAAGAATCCCAAATATGTCCATAAGGAACGGGAACTTTTAGCAATTTAAAGTCACCTGTTACAATTTTTAAAACTGCACCTTTAAAGTTTTGTTTTACTATCCCGTCTTTATTATGAACAGGATATTCACCAGGTAATATATCTGCTATCCAATCAGGTAAAATAAAACCGACTACATTACTTATATCGACCATCTTTATCCACAAAAGAGGAATATCTTTATAACCAACGCTTGGTTTGGACATTAGAATAAATTTATTAAAAGTATCAGATGGTTTTGGAAGCCATCTACCAGAACCCTGTTCAGAACAACTTGGACCACTTGCAACAATTGTACCAGCTGGAAATAAAAAAATATCAATAAATCTTAAGCCACCTTGAGCTTCTAATTGAGCTTTATCAAATTTGATAATTGCATTTTGCATTTTGTTTAACGCATTAGGTGGATAAATACTTGCAAACTCTATTCTTCTTGCAATTTTGACAATATTTTTAGCATATGTAGAAGCTATTTCTTCACTATCACTCAAATCATTTCTGTATGCTTTAATTTCATCTTTAATTTCTTTAATTTTATTTTTGAATTCTGGATTATGGTTTCTAAGTTTAAAAAATTCATCACTAATTAAATTTAATTCTTGTGCTGCAGTATGAAATTTTAAACCTCTGTTTGTAGCTGGTACAAGAGGTACTTCTAGAGTATTTTCAATACTTCCTGAACCTGCATCAATTTTTGTAATTCCCCAACCACCTTCTTCACTTACAGCCTTAAGTCTTTCGTTAAGTTCTTGCTCTGTTTCAAATGGGTAATCGGGTTTTTGAAAATTTTCTGTTAAAAGATTAATCTTTCCAGTTATATCTTTAATTTTTTCTCTAGTTTCATTTTCAAGTAAATCTTCATTAGTTAATAAAGGAATTAATTGATTTGTTTTATCTATAAAATTAACAAGAATTGTTTTTTGTTCATTATTTAGCTCTTTAGAGTTCTTTATCTCAATAGATAGTTTTTTAAGATTGTTATTTTCTTTTTTGATTTGAGAAGTACTTTTAAACTCCCTTTCTTCTATTGGAAATTGATATTTTAAACCCAATAAAGAGTCATTTACTTTTCCTACTTGACATAACTCATTAGCAGATTTTGGATAAAAACCTTTTGCGATATCCCAAGAATAATAAAGCCAAATTAAAAGAAGAAAGCTACTTCCAACAATGACCCAGTGTGTTCCACCTAATGCTCTTTCAGGATTTCCAAAAACTGCATCAACTTTCTCAGTTTTGATTAAGCGTCTGCCATAAAGAATACAGCCGACTACAGCAAAGAATATTAAAAAAGTTACTATCTGTGTTAACATTTAATTTTCTTTCCCCATTATTTCTTCTTCCATATTCCAAATCATTTCTAAAATTTCTTCTCGTTTTGCAGAAAAATCTTTATCTTTCTTAATTTCTCTTAAATCTTGTTTAAGTCCCATTGAAGCGAATGGAAGATTGTATTCTTTATGTATCCGTCCTGGTCGAGGAGCCATAACATATAATCTTTCACCAAGTAATAAAGCTTCTTCTACTGAGTGAGTGATTAAAATAATTGTTTTTCCTGTTTCTTTCCAAATTTTTAAAACTAATGACTGCATCTTTTCTCTTGTTAAAGCATCAAGTGCTCCCAAGGGTTCATCCATAAGAATTAAATCTGGATCATTAATTAAACATCTTGCAAGAGCAACTCTTTGCTGCATTCCTCCAGATAGTTGGTATGTCGGTGTGTTACCAAATCCCTTTAGTCCAACAATTTCTAACCATTCATCAACTTTTTTTTGAGTTTCAATTGGATCATTATTTTTCATTCTAAGACCAAAGTTTACATTTTCAGCTACTGTCAGCCATTCAAACAAAGCTCCTTGTTGAAAAACCATTCCTCTTTCAACACCTGGACCATCAATCTCTTTATTATTTAATGTAATACTTCCTGATGTTGGTCTTATAAAACCTGCTGTGATATTTAATAATGTTGTTTTACCACAACCTGAGGGACCAAGAACCGTAAGGAGTTCTCCTTTTTTAAGAGTAAAATTTAAATCTTTTAAAGCGTGAACAGTCTCTCCTTTTGGAGTTTTAAAAATCATGTTTAGATTTTGTGAGATTAGATCACTCATAAAAACTTTATATTAGAATTCTAATTAAAAAAATAGGCACCAATTAAATTAATTGGCGCCTATTAAATTTTTCTTTCTCTATAATATTATAGAGGTAAGAAACTAGTGTCTACGTTTCCTCTTGGTGTTCCCATTCCTTTTAAGAATGCATCAAGATTTCCTTTAGTCATAGAGTGTTTAGTTTCTTCAGGTGTTAAGAATTTAAAACCACTTAAAGTTTCTTTCATATCACCAACTTTCATTTCTGAAGCTTTAGCCATAACGTTCATGTTGCTTTTACCAGCTTTGTATCTAGCATTTGCTTCATGAGTTACTTCTATAAAAGTTCTAAGCATTTCAGGATTTTCCTTCATAAACTTTGTAGTTACAGAAGTAATATCTATACCTAAGATACCAGCATCTCTTGCTTCTTGTACTGTAAGTAATCTTGATCCTACAGCAGTTGCAGCTTTAATAGAGTTACCACCAAATAAACATGCCATTACAACATCACCGCTTACTAAAGCAGCAGCTCCTTCTTCAGGATCCATTTGAATAATATCCATTTTTTTTCTGTCAGCTCCAACAACTTTCATACTTTCATCGAAAACATACTCAGCCATTGTTCCTAGCGGAACAGCAACTTTTTTACCTTCTAGCTCAGTAGCGTTTGCTTTTGTAATTCCAGAAGCGTTAGATGTTACGCAAGTTGTACCACCCATTCCGTATTCCATTGCAATATCAACTAACTTGATAGGTGCTTTAGATTTAACAGCGTTAATAAAAGGAACTAAACCTTGTGAGTAAGAGATATCAATATCTCCTGCTAACATAGCATCAGTCATTGCTCCACCATTAGTGAAGTTTGTCCATTTTACTGGAACACCCAAAGCTTTTGCAAAATTTTTCTTTTGCATGTCTTCTAAGTTTGGACTTGGCCATTCTAAAAAGTAAGCAACTCTTACTTCATTAGCTGCTGAATTAGCAACTGAAATAGAAAGATTAAGAGCTACAAAACATCCAAGAATAAAACTAATTATTTTTTTCATTTATTCCTCTTCGTTGATTATTTATATGTTCTAAGTTTAAGATTAATTTGGTGTAGATGTAAAACAAAAAAGTGTTTAATTTGGACACAACTACTAGTTGTGACATTATTTTGGTGGTTAATTACACCTAATTAGTCTAAAGAATTCTTAACATTAACAATTTTAAAAATTAAAAATTTATGAGCTCAGAAAAAAGAACTTCAGTACCAAATTCTCTTAACGAACATTGGATGCCATTTACATCTAATAAAGATTTTAAAGAAAATCCAAGGTTAATAGTTGAGGCTAAAGGAGTTTATTTAAAAAATCATCAAGGCCAAACTCAAATAGATGCGAGCTCTGGTTTATTTTGTAATCCACTTGGGCATGGTAGACAAGAAATTATTGATGCAATCAGTAAACAGCTAAAAACTTTAGATTATTGCCAACCTTTTCAACAAGGATTTGGTGGTTCATTTGAATTAGCAACTAAAATTGCAAAACATACACCAGGAAATTTGAATAGAATTTTTTATACAATTTGTGGCTCAACTGCAGTTGAGACAGCAATTAAAATTGGTATAGCTTATCATAGAGCAAGAGGTGACAGTCAAAGATTTAGATTTGTAGGACGCGAGCGAGGATATCATGGAATGAATATTGGTGCTACTTCAGTTGGTGGAATGGTAAATAACGTTAAAACTTTTGCAAGTGTTTTAATGCCAGGTGTAGTTCATATGAGACATACACATTTACCAGAACATAAATTTGTAAGTGGTCAGCCTGAAACTGGAGTTGAGCTGGCGGATGATTTAGAAAGAATTTGTACAAATTTTGGTGCAGAAAATATTGCTGCTTGTATTGTTGAACCAGTTGCCGGTTCTACAGGAACACTAGTTCCTCCAAAAGGATATTTACAAAGATTGAGAGAAATTTGTGATAAACATGGAATACTTTTAATTTTTGATGAAGTAATTACCGGTTGGGGAAGAATGGGATCTCCATTTGGTTCACAAGAATTTGGAGTAACTCCAGATATAATGACTATGGCAAAAGCCACAACAAACGGAATAAGTCCTTTAGGAGTTGTTGCCTGCAAAGAAGAAATTTACGATGCACTAATGGATAATGCACCGAAAGGTACTATTGAGTTATTTCATGGTTATACTTATTCAGGAATACCAATTTCTGTTGCAGCAGGTCTAGCTGTTCAAGATATATTTGAAAAAGATGATATATTTAATAGAGCAAAGGAATTAGCACCTTATTTCCAAAAGGGTTTATTTTCATTAAAAGATATTGATGTAGTTGAAAATATTAGAGGCTATGGAATGATGGGCGGTATTGATATTAAAATGGATAAAAAACCAGGTGCGGCTGGATTTACTTGTTTCAAACATTGTTATGAGGCTGGTGTAAATTTTAAAGCGACTGGTGATTGTTTAATAATTGCACCAATGTTTATTTGTGAAAAAAAACATATAGATGAAATTATTGAAAAACTTCGAACAGGAATAACTAATTACGCAAAAAGTAAAAAGAATTAAGTTTCAATAATGATAATCGGCGTACCTAAGGAAATTAAACCTCAAGAAAATAGAATAGGTCTAACACCCGAAAGTGTAAAAACTCTTGTATCAGAAGGCCATAAAGTTTTAGTTGAAAACAATGGTGGTTTTGAAGCAGGTTTTGATAATGATCAGTACACTAATTCTGGAGCAAAAATTGTTAATAAAGCCTCTGATATTTTTAATGATGCAGAAATAATTGTTAAAGTTAAAGAACCTCAAAAAGTTGAAGTAGAAATGATCAGAGAAAATCAAATTGTTTATACTTATCTTCATTTAGCTGCTGCAAAAGAGTTAACAGAGGGATTAATTAAATCAAAAAGTATTAATATCGCCTATGAAACAGTAACCGATGATAATGGTAGACTTCCTTTACTTGCACCAATGAGCGCTGTTGCAGGCCGTATGTCTGTTCAAGCTGGAGCACATTGTTTAGAAAAAAATCAAAAAGGAAGAGGAGTATTGTTAGGTGGGGCACCAGGTGGTGAGCCAGCAAATGTATTAATTCTTGGAGGTGGTGTAGTTGGAGAAAATGCTGCAATAATAGCCACTGGTATGAGAGCTAAAGTTCATGTTGTAGATAAATCTGAAACAAGGTTAAAACAATTAGTTGAAATGTTTGGAGATAAAATTATTCCAGAACAAAGTGATAAAATAGATTTAAATAAGTTAGTTGCTGAAGCAGATTTAGTTGTTGGTGGAGTTTTAATTCCAGGAGCTGAAGCACCAAAATTAGTAACTAAAGATATGCTTAAATTGATGAAAAGAGGTTCAGTAATAGTTGATGTTGCAATCGACCAGGGAGGATGTGTTGAAACAAGTAAACCAACAACTCATGGAGATCCAACATACATAGTTGATGATATTGTTCATTATTGCGTTGCAAATATGCCTGGAGGAGTTCCTAGAACTTCTACTTTTGCATTAAATCAAGCAACACTTCCTTATTTAATTAAACTTGCAAACAAAGGTTATCAAAAAGCTTTGAGTGAAGATAAAAACTTTTTAGCAGGACTTAATGTTTGTAAGGGGCAAGTAACGTATAAAGCTGTTGCAGATGTTTTTGGTCATCAATATGTTGACCCGGCATCAGCCCTTTAACCATAATAATTTTGATACCACTCTACAAACTTTTTAATACCTGTTTGATATTTAGTCTTAGGATTATATCCAGTTATTCTTTTTAATAAATTTGTATCAGAGAGTGTTGAGTGTACATCCCCTTTTTGCATAGGCAAATATTTTTTTATTGCTTTTATACCAAGCTCTTTTTCTAAAACATTTATAAAATTCATAAGATATATCTTTTTTGTATTTCCAATATTCAAAACTCTAAATGGAGCTACATGTGAAAGACTGTCATCTTTATATTTTTTATTAGAATTAATTTTTGGAATTTTATTTGTAACTTTAAAAATACCATCAACTATATCGTCTACATAAGTATAATCACGATACATTTTACCTTTATTATAAATATCAATTTTTCTTTTATTTAAGATCTTTTTTGTAAACTTAAAATAAGCCATATCAGGTCTTCCCCAAGGACCATAAACAGTAAAAAATCTTAACATTGTTATTGGTAGTTTCCACAAAGATGAATAAGTATGAGCCAAACATTCTGTGGATTTTTTCGTTGCAGCATAAAAGCTGATTTGGTGATCAGTTTTATCTATTTCCTTAAATGGCAGTTTTTTATTTGCACCATACACAGACGAGCTAGAACCAATGATGAGATGTTTTACTTTTATTTTTCTAGCAAGTTCAATTATATTAAAAGTACCAAAAATATTTGAATTTAAATATACTTCAGGATTTTCTATACTATACCTTACTCCGGCTTGTGCAGCTAAATGAATTATAATACTCGGTTTAAAACTAAAAACTGATTTACTTAAAATTTTTTTATTTTCAAGGTTACCCTTAGTAAATGTGAATTTTTTATATTTCTTTAAAATATTGAGTCTAGCTTTTTTAAGTTTAACATCATAGTAGTTATTCATTGAGTCAAAACCACGGACTATATAACCTTTATCTAAAAACTTTTTCGCAGTATGAAAACCAATAAATCCAGAGGAACCAGTAATAAATATTTTTATTTTCATTTTGTAATATTCTTTAATATAACACTAAAGTGAATAAAGAAATTCCAAAAACAACAAAAGTAGTAGTTATAGGTGGTGGAGTAGTAGGATGTTCTGTTGCTTATCATTTAGCTAAGTTTGGATGGAAAGATACAGTTCTTTTTGAAAGAGATCAATTAACTTCTGGAACTACTTGGCATGCTGCTGGTTTAGTTAGTCAATTAGGCCCAACTGCTGCAATAACAAAAATAAGAAAATATACTTTAGATTTATATAAAAAACTTGAGAAAGAAGTTGATCATTCTGCGGGACTAAGATTAAACGGTGCTCTTTCAATTGCACAAAATAAAGGAAGATGGCAAGAATTACAAAGACAAGCAACAACAGCTCAGCTTTATGATGTTGACGTTAGAATTCTAGACAAAGATCAAATAAAAAAAAATTATCCAATTATTAACACTGATGACGTAATAGGTGGAATTTTAATGCCTGGTGATGGTGCAGCTGATCCTTCAGGTGTAACACATATGCTTGCAAAAGGAGCAAGAATGGAAGGGGCTCAGATTTTTGAAAAATCACCAGTTGAAGAAATTTTAACTAAAGATGGAAAAATTTCAGGAGTAAAAGTCAACGGACAAATAGTTGAATGTGAATATATTGTTTTAGCTTCAGGAATGTGGTCAAGACAAATAGGAGAAAAAAATGGAGTAAGCATTCCTCTTTATCCTGCAGAACATTTTTATATAATTACTGAGCCGATAGAAAATTTATCTAAAACTTTACCAGTGATAAGAGATTTCGATAATAGTACTTACATTAAAGAAGATGCAGGTAAAATTTTAGTAGGTATTTTTGAGGGAAAATCTATTCCAGCGTTTGATAAAACAAGTTTAGTGCCCGAAGACTTTTCTTTTGGAGAATTCCCTGAAAATTTTGAGCATTTTGAACCTTATCTTGCAGCTGCAATTAAAAGGTTTCCAGTTTTAGAAAAAGCTGGAATAAGAAAATTTTTTGCAGGACCAGAATCTTTCACACCAGATACAAATACTTTATTAGGTGAGGTACCAGAAATTAAGAATTTTTTTGTATGTTGTGGTTTAAACAGCATTGGAATTGGAAGTGGGGGAGGTGTAGGAAAGGTTACAGCTGAATGGTTAATGACAGGACATATTAATCAAGACATATTTAGTTATGATATTAAAAGATTTCAAAAATTTCACTCAGGTTTAGGTTTTATTAAGAATAGAATTACAGAAACTCTAGGTGATTTGTACGGAATGCATTGGCCTTTTAAACAACATAAAACTTCAAGAAATATCAAAACGCTTCCATATCATGATAATTTAAAAAGTTTTGGAGCATGCTTTGGTGTTTCTGCTGGCTATGAAAGACCAATGTGGTTCGCACTTGATGGAGAAAAATCAGAGTATGAATATAGTTATAATTATCAAAATTGGTATCCTTCAGCAGAATATGAAACTAATAATACCGTTAAAAATGTCGGTTTATTTGATCTAACGCCATTTTCTAAGTTTGAGATTAAATCTGAAAAAGCACATGAGGAATTACAAAGAATTTGTACTGCTAATATCAAAAATGAAATTGGTAAATGCACATATACCCACATGCTAAATAGCGACGGTGGTATAGAGGCTGATTTAACCGTTGTTTGTATTGGCAAAAATCACTTTAGAATAATTAGTTCAGCAGCAACAAGAGAAAGAGATAAATTCCATATAAACAAACATCTTTCTAGCAGTATAGAATTAAAGGATGTAACAGATGATTATTGTGTATTTGGATTATTTGGGCCAAAAAGTAGAGATTTAATTAAATCAATATCTAAAAATAATTTTGATAATGAAAATTTCAAATTTGGAACTGCAAAAAATATAGAAATTGAAGGAGTTGAAATATGGGCTCAGAGACTCTCTTATGTTGGTGAATTAGGTTTTGAATTATATGTGAAATTTAATGATGCTAAAAAAATTTACGAATTATTAATCGAAAAAGGCAAAGATTTTAATCTTTCAAATTGTGGTATGCATGCAATGGATATTATGAGAATGGAGAGCGGTTTTTTACATTGGGGTCATGATATTTCACCTGAAGAAAATCAATATCAAGCTAATTTATCATTTACTATTAGTAACAAAAAGGGTGTGGATTTTATTGGTAAAAAAGCGTTAGAAAAAATTAAAAAAGAGAAGATTCAAAGTAGATTTGCCATGTTTACTCTTCAAAACAGTAAACCAGGCGAACCATTATTACTTCATGATGAGCCTATTTATTTAGATGAAAAGATTATAGGAAGATCCACATCAGGAAATTATTCATTTAATTTTAAGAAAAATTTAACTTTTGGATATATTAATAGCAATCTTGATAATGCAGAACTTAAAAATAAAAATTTATTTATTGAAGTGGAGAAAAAGAAATATCCCATTTCAATTCAAACAGAAGCCCTAAAACGAACAGATTTTAAAAATTTATAATTAAGTTCTTTTCCTCAAAAAAATCACAAACATAACTGAAGTTGCCATCATGATTAATGCATATGCAGCAGTTGGAACCATGTAGGTCATGTTTTGACCAAATAACTGCGTTCCAACAAAGACAGCCAAAGTTCCATTTTGTAAGCCACATTCTAGAGATATACATCTTTGTTGAGCAACACCTGATGCAAAAAATTTAGCAACATAAAAACCTATTATCATCATAGAAATATTTAAAATCAGAGATACGGTTCCGGCTGTAGTCATAAACATTATAATGCTATTCCATTCCTCAATATAGATAGCAATAAAAACAAGACTAAATAATCCTATCGACATTTTTTCGATATATTTCATATTATTTTCAATAAAGTTATTAAATATTTTTCTAATAATCATTCCAATTATCACTGGAACAGTCACAACAAAAAACATCTTTAATGATATTCCAAGCATAGAAACTTCTTTTTCTACATAAGTGATATCAAATAAATCAATAGATAAAAAAACTATATAAGGCACAGAAACAATACTAATTAAACTTGTAAAAGCGGTAAGAGATATAGAAAGCGCAACATCACCATCGGCAAATTTAGTTAGTACATTTGAGGTTACTCCTCCAGGTGCTGCTGCTATTAACATCACTCCTAAAGCAAGTTCTACTGGAGTTTTTAAAATGATAATTAATAAATATCCAACAATTGGAAGAATAACTAATTGGCAAATTAAACCTACAAAAAATTCTTTTGGATGTTGAAAGACTCTAGTAAAATCTTTTACTGTTAATGATGCACCTAGTGCAAGCATTATTAAAGCTAGTGCAAATGGCGCTATTGTAGTTACTATACTCATGACCCCCTAAGTACCTCCGTAACGTTATACTAACACTATTGAAAATTTCAAGAAATTACAAGTAAATTTAAAACCTTACGAATAAACTTAGCTTTAAATTTAAAAATTTCTGTTTGATAAGGAAGAATTTTTTTGAAATTCATCGTAGTTAACACATATTGTTTTTTTTTATTCATTTTAATTAAATCCTCTTTAATTAAATATTTACATTTTCTAATAATTGTAGCTCGAGGAATATTGGTCATATCAGAAATTGACATTGCACTTATGCCAGTATCTGATCCTAAATTTTTTAAAAGAATATCACTAGTGGTAAAATGATTTAGTGGAGGATTATCTTCATCAGTTTCTAAATGTTTTTGGACATTCAAGACTTGATTCATGCATACTGTTCCCCAAATATGAAATGTAGTTAGATCTTGCATAAATTTATGATATCCAATTATTAATGGGATTTGCATTCTATAAAACCAACGCCAACATATTGAAAATTTTTTTTTAATAACATTTTGTATTGTTTGTTGATCCAGTTTTTTTGAGTATCTTCCATCTTTAAATAAAGCTTGTGAAACTAAGTAAATATATTTTGATGAAAATTTAATTTGTTGTTCAGGTTTGACAAAGTTAAATGCTTTTCTGTCAATTATGATTTTTTTTTTATTTCTAGATATTACTCCTTCTTGTTCAAGCTCCAAAACTTTTCTTCTAACAGTTTCTTTTGGTAAATCCAATTTTTCACATAGCTCAGATATACTAAACTTTTCAATTTGTAGATAATTTTTTGAATAGTATTCGTCATAAGAATACAGAATGTTCATTTGATCATAAAATTGTAAAGTTTTTTCAACTAATGAAATTATTATTAGATATTTGTAATGATCATTAAATGGGGTGTAAACATTGTTCATCCAATTCCATTGGTGAAAGATCCAATCCTTACTAAGATCAGAATAATTAGTCATGATAGATTCATAGACCTGATCATCATTGAGTGTTTTAGTGAAATCTACTTGTTGTAAGTTCATATTTTTAGAAGAGGTAGTAAAAACCCAATCTGGACAGTTGTCAATTGATTAGTGACCCACTTTGAACTTTGCTAGAATTGAGACAGGCATCTATTCATGCTTAAATCTTCATATGAATAATAAAGGCTTTGCAGATAATCAAACAAGTATCGAGACCCCAAATGATACAGGTATGACTGAAAAGCCTTTAAATTCTAAGTTAAATGCAAAATTCAAAGAGCGAGTAGACATAAATGTTCTTAAGTCAAAGCTCAAAGAGAGTGAAAATAAAGAGTTCAAAAAAAATTTGTATATTCTTTCATCCTTAATTTTGATTTTAGGATTTTTAGGTATTTATTTGTCTTTGTAATTGCAAATATAAAAAAGGTGTAGTTTAATAAACTTGTGAAAAATTTAGATCCCATCAAAGAAAAACTTAAAGAAAAGCTTTTAGCTAAGTACCTTACAAAGGATAAGGTTAAAGAAGTAAAAAATCCTGACATTAATATTATGCTCAATAGAGTGAAAACAAATCAAAAAAATGAAGCAAGAAAAAAAATTTATTTTTCAGCAGCTGCTTCTACTGGTCTGATTCTGTTTGGCATCTTGATTTTTTAATTTGATTTACAAAAAACAATCTTAAAATTCATTAATAGCACGTAATAAACAACTTTAAGACATAATATTCTTATTTAAGTTTTGTTATTTTATTTTAACATGGAAATCATGAAGATATTTGATTGTACAACTTTTTTTAATGAAAAAATGATGATGGATGTGAGGTTTAATGTTTTAGACCAATATGTAAGTAAATTTATAGTTGTAGAGTCAACTTTTTCACATAGCGGTAAGAAAAAAGAATTAAATTTCGACATTGATGATTATCCTAAATTTAAAGACAAAATTATCTATTTAATAATTAATCATGAACCAGCTGGGTTGATAAAAAAGGAAAATTTAGAATTAGACCCTCTTTCAAAAAGACTAAATAGTTTAAAAAGAATTGAACAATCTTATGATTATATGACGAAGGGTATTGAAAATGCTTTAGATGATGATTTTATAATGTTAAGTGATAATGATGAAATTCCAGATCTATCCAAAGTTAATTTGAACAAAATTGGAAATAATTTTATTATTTTTGAGCAATTGTTTTTTTACTATAAGTTTAATTTACTTTATGATCGTATGAATTGGTTTGGAACTAAAGCTTGTAAAAAAAAAAAATTAAAGAAATTTTCTACCCTTCGAAATATCAAAAATAAAAGGTATCCCTTTTGGAGACTTGATACAATATTTTCTGAAACAAAACAAAAAAATATAGAAATTATCAAAAATGGTGGATGGCATTTTACAAACATAAAAACACCTGAGGAGCTTTTTAAAAAATTAAGTAATTTTGGCCATCATGATGAATTCGAAACATCAAATATAACAATTGAAAGCTTACGAGATAAAATTAAAAAAAAAGAGGTCTTTTATAATCATTTTGCTGATAAAGAAGTAAAAAATAAATGGTCTGATAATTATAAACTTAAAAAATTGATAATAATCTTTTACCAAAATATCTTAATGAGAATTTTGATAAATTTAATGACTGGTTTGATAGTTGATGATTAATTGGGGAATCATAGGTTATGGCAGAATGGGAAAACAATTTTTACAATGTTTCAATAATTCTAAAAAAAATTATAAAATTGTTGGAATAGCAAGCAAGTCTAATCCCAAACAAATTTTAAAAAATGATTTAATTATTTTCAGTTCTTATGAAGAATTAATTAACTCAAAAGAAATTGATGCTATTTATGTCTCAACAACCAATCAATCTCACAAAGAGATTGTTTTAAAAGCAATAACCCAAAACAAAAAAATTCTATGTGAAAAACCTTTAGGAGTAAATTTTCAGGAAGTTACCGAAGTTCACCAGGCCCTTAAAAATAAAAAAGATAATTTTTTTGAGGCAATAGCATATAGATCTCACCCACAAACAAGTAAAATTTTGAATCTTTTAAAAAATAATCAATACGGAAAAGTTAAAAAGATTGTATCAAACTTTGGTTTTAGAGTTAAAAAGATAAAAAAAGACTCAAGATTATTTAGTAAATTTTTAGGAGGTGGTGCAATTTTAGACTTGGGATGTTATCCAATTAGTTTTTTCAATCTTTTTACTAATGATGATAATAAAATTAATTTTATTAAATCTAATTTTGAAACTTGTAATACTGGAGTTGATATTGATAGTGAAATTTTTTTAAATATTGGAAATAAAATTGAAGCCCATGCTCATGTAAGTTTGAAAAAAAACTTGAAAAATATTTGTCAAATTCATTTTGAAAAAGCAATAGTTTCTATTCCATCTCCATGGCTTCCATCTGAAAAAACATATCTAGAAATTGAGACAAAAAGTAGATATTTTAAAGATTTTATTGTTTCAGATAGGGGAGTATATAATTACCAGTTAGATTTAGTTTCTAGCGTTTTCTTAAATCAAAATAATGATAAAAATTTTTTAGTTGATATAAATGAGTCACTAGAAATATCTAAAATTATAGATTTATGGTTAAAAAATAGCAATTAATGAATAAGATAATTTTAATACTTTTTATATTATTAGCTTCCTGCGCACCTAAGAAGAATTTTAGTCTAAATGATTTAGAAGAAATATATAATTTTAAAGCAAAATCTGTTGCATTTTATAAAAATAAAAAAAAAGAAAATGCTTATGAATTTTTAGTTTTTGATAATTCTTCATCCCTAGCAAAACAAAAAGCACTTCAAAAATGTCAAAATTTTATTCTTTCTAAAAAAAAGGCTAATTTAATTTGTAAAATTAAATATATTAAAATTACAAATAAAGTAGAAACTTCTTTGAATTAGTTCATTAATAATCTTTAGACGATACTGATAAAATCAACTTGATTTGAGTGGTTAATTGGATACAAACTCATGTTGAAAAAACTTGGCGGGGTAGCTCAGTTGGTTAGAGCGCGGGACTCATAAGCCCGAGGTCAGTGGTTCGATCCCACTTCCCGCTACCAATTAAACTATTTTTTTAAGCCTAATCTGTTAAGGACATCTTTTTTATTAAGCAATTTAAAATATTTTAGGTTCTCCAGATACCACGTGAAAGTTTTAATCAAACCCGCTGTTAAATTAGTTTTAGGTTTCCATTTTAAATCTCGTATTAATTTATTACTATTTAGCGCATACCTTACATCATGACCTGGTCTATCTTTTACAAATTCAATTTTAACATTTTTGCCTATTTTTATTTTTGTTTTTCCAATTTGAATTAATTTTTTACATATTTCTAAATTAATTAAATTTTTATTTGATCCAATATTGTAAAAGTTATTAATTTTGCCTTTTTGAAAAATTTTAATGAGTGCTTCACAATGATCTTCAACAAAAATCCATTCACGAGAATTTAAACCTTTACCATAAATAGGTAATTTTTTATTTGTAATAATGTTGTATATAAGTTTTGGTATCAACTTTTCAGGATGTTGCTTTGGACCATAATTATTAGAACAGTTAGTAACTATAGCTTTAATTCCATATGTTCTAATGTAGGATGAAACTAAATGATCTGATGAGGCTTTTGAAGCAGCGTAAGGTGAACTTGGATTATAAGGATAATTTTCTGCAGTACGACCATTTAGAATGTCACCATAAACTTCATCAGTTGAAATATGAATAAGTTTACATTTTTTATTTTTTTTTGAAAATTTTCTGAAAATTTCTAAGAGATTAAACACACCAATAATATTACTTTTAATAAATGAGTCTGGATTATCAATTGATCTATCAACATGTGTTTCTGCTGCAAGATTAAATATTCCAATAGGATTTATTCTATTAATTATTTTTCCAAGCTTTGGGCTGACAATATCAGATTTGATAAAAGTGTAATTTTTATTTTTTTTGAATTCTTTTATATTATAAAAATTTGATGAATAAGTAACTTTGTCAATATTGGTAACTGAATATCCTTTTTTTAAAAGAAGACCAATCAAATTACTCCCGATGAAACCTAGTCCGCCAGTTACAATAATTTTTTTTTTCATTAATTAATATTTTAATATATCAGCTTAATAGATTTTTTTAAATTCATCTAAATTTATAATTCTCAAATATTCGTTATGATTGTGATAAAAATCACTGAATTTTAAATCTTGAGTTTTTTTATCAATTTTAAGTGTTGATGAATTATTTTCTTTTTTAATTATACCAATTCCTTGATCAACAAAACAAGTATGAATTTCTAAATCATCTCTTTGCCTCAAATCAACAATAGCTTTCCAAACATCTCCATTCCATTGCATTTTATATCTTGGCACCGCTTGTTTACCAATTGTATCTGGCAAACAATCGTGAACTAAAATTACACCCTCATTATTCAAAAAATTTATAGAATTAATAATATCTCGCTTAACTTGTTTATATACATGCAATCCATCAATAAAAATTAAATCGAATTTTTCTGTATTTTCTTTAAAAAAATCATCGCTACTTTTTCTTACATTTCCACCACTATATGGATCGACTCCAATTTTTTTATTTAAATCAATTTGTGAAAAAATTTGATTTTTATCACAACCTATTTCTAAATAACTTTTATAATCATTTTTCTTTATAAAATAATTAATCATGTCCAAGCGAGAATAATCTTTTGGAAATTCAAAATTTAATTTCTTATCAAAATTTTCAACAAATAATTGATGATATATTCTATTAAAAATTTTTTTAAATTTTGATAATTTTTCCATTTTAATGTCCTGGAAATTCAATCAAGTTTTCTACTTTATAACCTTTGTTTATTAAATTATTACAACCGTTTAAATCAAAAAGATTTATTACAAATATAAAAGATGAAACTTTTCCTCCAGATAATTCAATTAATTTAGCTGCTGCTTCAGCAGTCCCTCCAGTAGCTATTAAATCATCAATTATTAAAACACTTTCATCTTTTTCAATTGAATCCTTATGTACTTCTATTGTTGCTTTTCCATATTCAAGTTCAAAGTCTATTGAATGAACATCAGCTGGTAATTTATTTTTTTTTCTAAGCATTATGAATGGTTTCTTAAGTATGTAAGAAACAGCAGAGGCGAAAACAAAACCTCTAGATTCTATTGCCGCTATCTTATCAAATTTAAATTTTTTAGACTTTTCAACTATTTGATTAATTGCTTCAGAAAAAGCTTTTTCATCCTTAATTAGAGTAGTTATATCTCTAAATAATATACCTTTTTTGGATAATCAGGAATAGATCTAATAAAATCTTTTAAATTCATAATTGTTATTTATAAATACAAAATAAATTAATTTTATTACATGACAATAAATAAATTAGCAATCATAGGTGGTAGTGGCTTGTATGATGTTGAGGAATTTAATAATAGAGAGTTATTAGATATAGATACTCCATGGGGAAAACCTTCAGATCAAATTTTAAAAACGAATTATAAAGGAAAAGAGGTTTATTTCTTACCTAGACATGGAAAAGGTCATTTTATCTCTCCATCAAAAATAAATTTTAGAGCAAATATTGATGCTCTTAAACAATTGGGTGTAACAGATATTGTTTCAGTTTCTGCAGTTGGTTCTTTAAAAGAAGATTTACCACCTGGAAAATTTGTAATTGTTGATCAATTTATAGATCGAACATTTGCAAGAGAAAAAACATTTTTTGATGATGAAATAGTAGCTCACGTATCAATGGCACATCCAACTTCAAATGGTTTAATGAATGCTTGTGAGGAAGCAATTAAAAAAGAAAAAATAGATTATCAAAGAAACGGAACATACGTAGTGATGGAAGGACCACAATTCTCGACCTTGGCTGAGTCAAATTTATATAGATCTTGGAAAACAGATGTAATTGGAATGACAAATATGCCTGAAGCAAAATTAGCTAGAGAAGCAGAAATTAGATATGCCTCAGTTTCAATGGTTACAGATTATGATTGTTGGCACCCAGACCATGAAAATGTTGATGTGCAACAAGTAATTAAAGTTCTTTTAGGAAATGCTGTTAAAGCTAAAAACATGATCAAAAATTTAATAGAAAATTTTGAAAATCATATTGATCCAAAAGATCCAACAAATAATTGTTTAGATGTTGCAATAATTACTGCTCCAGAAAAAAGAACTAAAAAAACTATTGATAAACTTAAAACTATAGCTGGTAGAGTTTTAAACAAATGAAAATAGAAGGAAAAGAGTATCGTACTATTTGGTTTGAAAATAATGTTGTAAAAATTATTGATCAAACAAAACTTCCACATCGATTTATTATAAAGGATTTAAGAACAGTAAATGATGCAATAAATGCCATTAAAGTAATGGAAGTAAGAGGTGCACCTTTAATAGGAGCTACTGCGGCCTATGGATTAGTTTTAGCTATCATAGAGAATAATGATCAGTCATTTTTAAAGAAATCTGCAGAAAGTTTAATAAGCTCGAGACCTACAGCAATTAATCTAAAATGGGCAATTGATAGAATGATTAAAAAATTATCAGGTGTCAACAGTGATAAAATTTTAGAAATGGCTATTAATGAAGCAAAAGAAATTTGTGATGAAGATATAAAGTTTTGTGAAAATATAGGTCAAAACGGTCTTAAAATAATTGAAGAAATTTATAATAAAAAAAAAGATACAGTAAATATTTTAACACATTGTAATGCAGGTTGGCTTGCCACCATTAATTGGGGAACTGCTACTTCTCCAATTTATCATGCACACAAAAAAGGTATACCAGTTCATGTTTGGGCCGATGAAACTAGACCAAGAAATCAAGGTGCTAACTTAACCTCGTATGAACTTAATGAGGAAGGAATTAAAAATACCATCATTGCGGATAACACAGGTGGTATTTTGATGCAAAGAGGAGAGGTTGATATGTGTATAGTTGGAACAGATAGAACATTAGCGAATGGAGATGTTTGTAATAAAGTTGGAACTTATCTTAAAGCATTAGCTGCTCATGATAACAATGTTCCTTTTTATGTAGCTCTCCCAAGTTCAACAATAGACTGGAATATTAAAGATCATAAAGACATTCCTATTGAAGAAAGAAATTCAGAAGAACTATCTCATATGGAGGGTTTTGATGAAAAAGGAAATATTAGTAAAATACAAATTTATCCAAAAAAAAGTAAAGCAATGAATTTGGCATTCGATGTAACGCCTGCAAAATATGTAACAGGTTTGATTACCGAAAATGGAATATGTGAAGCATCAACTGAAGGATTAAAAAAATTATTTAAATGAAAAATTTAAAAGAGAGAGAAGAAGTTATTGAATATTCAATTAAGTTGAATACTACCAATTTATCCCCCTTGAGATCTGGAAATATCTCAGTTAGAGGAATGGAAGATGGAATTGAAGGTTTTTTCATTACACCATCGGGAAAAAAGTACGAATCACTTAAACCAGAGGATATTGTCTTTCTATCTTTGACTGAAGAAAAAGACTTTTTATCTTGGTTTAATTCTGGAAAAAATCCTTCATCAGAGTGGAGATTTCATCAAGATATTTATAAAAATAAATGGGAAGCAAAGGCCATAGTTCATGCACATTCTCCTCATGCATCAGCGGTTTCAACTCATGGTAAATCAATCCCACCATTTCATTACATGATAGCTCTTGCAGGTGGTGAAGATATTAAATGCTCTGAATATGCAACTTTTGGTACTCACGAACTTTCAATGAATATTGTTAGAGCTTTAAAAGATAGAAAAGCTTGTTTGATGTCAAACCACGGTCAGGTTGCATTTGGAGAAAATTTATCTAAAGCTTTTGAACTTGCACAAGAGATAGAAAATATTTGCCATCAATATGTTATTGCTTTAAAGATAGGAGAACCAAAGAATCTTTCATTTGCAGAAATGAAAAAAATCTTGGAAAAGGTTAAAAATTATAAAAGTGGATAATTTTTATGATAAAAGTTGGGGAGCATATCACTTTAGACATTATTGGGACAGATAAAGAATATGATCCCTCAGTCTTTGAAATAGTAATTAATAAGATAGCAAAAGCTGCGGATGTAACAATTCTTAATATTTCAAAGTATAAATTTGAGCCTCAAGGCTTTACAATATTAGCACTGTTGGCTGAAAGTCATATTAGCTTTCACACATTTCCTGAAAAAGGAATTATAAGTTTTGATTTTTTTACTTGTGGAAAAATAAGTCCTTCAGTTGCTATCAATATTGTAAAAAAAGAATTTAAACATAAAAGAATTGTTAAAAAAGAATTCAATAGAGATACAAAAGCTTTATATCATGACATATATAGCTCTCCAGGATTACAAAAATCATATGTTGTAAATGATGTTTTAGAGGATTTTAAGTCAAAAGTTGGTCAACATATTGAAATTTTAGATTTAGAGCAGTTTGGTAAATCATTATTTATTGATGGAGAAATTCAAGTCGCCTCTACTGACGAACATCTTTACAGTTCAACTTTTGTTGGTTCAGGATTGAAGTTAAATAAATCTAATGATCGGGCAGCTATTATTGGCGGTGGAGATGGTGGAGTTGCTAGAGAATGTATTTCAAAAAAATTTAATTTTATAGATTGGTATGAACTTGACCCTGAAGTAGTAGAAGTTTGTAATAAACATTTAGGAGATATTGGAAAAAAGGCTACCGAAAAAAATTCAGTTAAATGTGTATGGGGTGATGCATTTGAAAGTATTAAATCAGTTAAAGAAGATACGTATGATCATATTTTTGTTGATTTAAATGATGATCAGTTTTGCATAGATCTAGCTGCAAAAAATATGGATTCTTTAGTTAGAATTTTAAAACCCAAAGGAGTAATTACTGCACAAGTAGGCAGCCAAGACAAAAAACCCCAACAAGTTGAAAATTGGCTGAATGTATTTCATCATCATTTTGGAAATACTAAATTATCAAGGGTTTATGTACCTAGTTTTGATTGTTCTTGGAATTTTTCATCTTCGATAAATCATTAATTTTTTCTTTTTAAAATCTCAAATTTATGAAATACTATTTTTTAAATTAAAGGAGAGAACAATGAATATACTCAAAAAAACTATTTTTTCAGTTTTTCTTTCTTTATTAGTTATTGGAAGTGCTAATGCTGATAAAATAAGAATAGGAACTGAAGGTGCTTACCCTCCATGGAACTCAAAAGATGAGTCTGGTAAGTTAATTGGATTTGAAGTGGAATTAGCTTGGACATTATGTAGATATATTGGACAACAATGTACTATTGTTGAGCAAGATTGGGATGGAATGATTCCAGCTTTAATCATGAGAAAGTTTGATGCAATAATGGCAGGAATGTCAATTACTGCAGAAAGACAAAAAGCAATTAGCTTTTCTCAAGGTTATGCAGATGAAGTTGCATCTTTAGCAGTGATGAAAGGCTCAAGTCTTGAAGGCTTAGATACCCCAGCTGGAATTAATCTAACTAAACCAAATGCAGCTGCAAAAAAAGCATTAAAAACTCTTACAGCAGCATTAGCAGGTAAAACAGTTTGTGTTCAAACAGCTACAATTCACCAAAACTTTTTAGATTCTGGTGACGTTGGTAAAGTGAATGTTAGAACTTATAAAACACAAGATGAAGTTAATTTAGATTTAGCATCAGGAAGATGTGATGCTGCATTAGCTGCTGCAGTAGCATTCAGTGATTATGCAGAAAAATCTGGTAAGCCTGTTGTTTTAACAGGACCAACTTTCTCAGGTGGTGCATTCGGAAATGGTGTTGGAGTTGGTATTAGAAAAGATGATACAGAGCTTCTTAAAAAGTTTAACGCTGCAATCAGTAAAGCGAGAAAGAACGGAGATATTAGTAGAATAGCTACTAAGTGGTTCGGTTTCGACGCTTCTATGTAAATTAATTTTAGATTTGGCGACTATCATGTATAGTCGCCAATCTGTATGGAACTTCTAGCATTCGGAGATACGGGTTGGGGTGATGAATTATTTCGTGCTACCCTAATGACAATAGCTGTATCAATTACAGCAATGTTGATAGGTTTTAGTTTTGCAGCAATCTTTACTCCATTAAAATTATCAAAATTTAAATCATTAAATATAATCGCCAACATTTACACAACAGTAATAAGAGGTGTCCCTGAGCTTCTCGTAATTTATCTTTTCTTTTTTGGAGGAAGTGGAGCAATCATGTTTGTAGCTTCTATGTTTGGTTATAACGAATACATAGAAATAAATGCTTTTGTAACAGGTTCGTTTGCTATTGGAATTATTTCAGGTGCTTATTCTACCGAAGTTTTTAGAGGTGCAATCCAATCTATCGATAAAGGTCAATTTGAAGCTGCTAGGGTTTTAGGTTTTAGTAAATTTAAACAATTTTATAAAATTATACTTCCTCAAATGTTGAGGCTTGCTATTCCAAATCTCAGTAATGTTTGGCAAATCACACTTAAAGATACATCTTTAATTTCAGTTACAGGTTTAGTTGAAATAATGAGACAATCTTATATCGCTGCAGGTTCTACAAGAGATCCTTTGTTCTTTTATTCTTTTGCAGCAGTTTTATATTTATTACTTACTTTTTTAAGTATGAAATTAATAAACAAATTAGAAGTTAAATATAGCAGGGGGTATTAATGGATTTTGAATTGATGATTAATAGTTTTCCAAAACTCCTCAATGCTGCTGTTATAACTTTAAAACTTTTGTCAGTTTCTTTAATTGTAGGGTTATTCATTGGTCTTTTGTTTGCAATTTTAAGATTAAATAAAAATATTTTTATTAATAGATTTGCTTACGGATATTCGTATTTATTTAGAGGAACTCCTTTATTAGTACAAATATTTATAATTTATTTTGGTTTGGGTCAGATTGAATATTTAAGATCTACTTTTATGTGGGTAATTTTAAAAGAACCTTATTGGTGTGCAATTATTGCTTTTGCATTAAATACTGGCGCTTATACATCTGAGATTTTAAGATCTGCATTTCAAACAATCAAACCTGGTATTATCGAAGCTGGACAAAGTTTAGGTATTCCAAATAAGATTATATTTTATAAAATCCAAATTCCTATTGCTATAAGACAATCTTTACCAGCTTATGGAAATGAAATTATTTTAATGATGAAAGGAACATCTTTAGCAAGCACTGTAACTATTATGGATTTAACAGGTGTTGCAAAATATATAATTTCAACAACTTTTAAGCCAATTGAGGTTTTTATTGTTGCAGGTGGAATTTATTTATTTATGACTTTTATTATTCATAACGTAATAAAATTTTTGGAAAAAAAATATAGTTTTAATTAATAAATAAAAATTAAAAATTTTTTTTAATAATAAATAAAAAAACAGGCGCATTATTTTTATTTGATTTAATATTTTTTATTATTTTTATAGAAATTGAATGACCAAACCATTCTGTGAGTAAATAAGGAAAAAAGTTTGTTTCAACTCCAAATGGATCCATTTTTCCAGAGGATATAACGCCATGTTGATCAGAGTGTTCTATTATAATAAATCTATTTTTTTTAATTTGGTCTAACCAAACATTTAAAGCTTTTTGAGGATCATAACTTTGATCTAGGGAGTTTGTATAAATAAAATCAAAATTATTTATCCATTCTTTCCTTTCATCATGAAAATCATGAATAATTGAATTTTCATAATTAGTTGCTGTTTCCGATATATCTGTTCCTATTACTTTTGAATTATTAATTTCTTTATTAAAGTAATTTTGCTCAAATCCATTTCTTGATCCATGACACAACCCTTTTATTTGTTCTGAGTCAATGTTAGCTTTTAAAAAATCACTTATTATTTTTAAAGTATTCTCGTCAGCCCAAATTTTATCAATTTTTTGTTTGTTATAATAAATTTGTGTTTTTTTATATTCCTCATAGTCTTTATATTTGTGAATTTTAACAAGTAACCCAGTATTATTTATTTTTGATATCCTATATCCAAATATAAATAAGAATTTATTAATGAGGTTTTTTATTATAATCACAAATTTCTAATCAGTAAGATGTATATTCTTTTATTTCTTTAATTTTTGAACCAGTGTAGTTATTAATTTCAAGTTTAATTTTTGCCCTATCATCATTTAAAAAATGAACATCTCTAGATAGTTTGATAAATTTTTCACCAAAATCTTTATCTTTTTCGCATTGTCTTTTATCATCTTCAATAACCCAAAGCTTAGCGTTAATATCTTTAAGAGATAAATAAAGATTATTAATTTTTTCGTCAGACTTAATATTTTTTTCTAATTGATCTTTTAAAATAGAATGTTCGTTATTGATAAATTTTAACTTTTCAGGATCTTTTATTTTCCCTTGCTTAATCTCTAAAATTGAAATTTTGTCTAAAAGCTCTCCAATTGAAACTTCTACTATAATTTTATTCATAAAATTTAATACTGTGTTATCTTGTTATTAATATGTCTAATATTTTAATTATCAAACATGGATCATTAGGAGATATAGCCCAAGCAAGTGGTGCAATTCAAGATATATCTGAAAACCATAAAAATGATCAGATATTTTTACTTACAACCAAAACTTACTTTGATTTATTTAAGAAAAATCCTTTTATTCACGAGGTGATTTTGGATAAGAGATTACCCAGGTATAATTTGATTTATTTATATTTTCTAATGAGAGAATTAAAGAAGCATAACTTCTCAAAAGTTTTTGATCTACAAAATTCATCTAGAACTAACTTTTATAAAAATATCCTTTTCCCGAAAGCAGATAAAATAATCTGGTCGAGCTCAATTACAACATTATCAGCAGATATAAACAAAGAAGAATTTGATAA
>QCQC01000015.1 GCA_003212295.1 Pelagibacteraceae bacterium AG-447-E22
TTAAGTCTATCAAAGATAATAATTTAAAATTTTTGATCTTATATTTTTTATCTAATTCAATTAAAAAATCATTATTTGAAGAGAACTCTAAATCGTTTAAGCTAAAATTCTGATTAATTTGAATTAGATCACTTATATCATTTTCAGACAAGGATAAGAGATCATTGTGAATTTGACCCTCAATAGATATTAAATTATTATTATTCTTAATCGAAATTTTTCTTGAGTCAAAATTAATTTTATTATATGAAAAATTTAAATCTTTAATATTTGAAAATTTATTTTTAATTTCAAAACTAAATTCTATATTTTTTATCTTTTTATTGTTAAGATTTATTTCATAATCATTAACTAATTTACCTTTTTGATTTAATCCAAATTTAAAATCAACAATGAGTACCCCACCATCTATCATATGTTCTAAAATTAAAAATTTTGGATCTTTTGTGATGGTTTTTAAAAGTGATATAGATTCTTTTAATTTTATAGGCTTCGTTGAAATATTAAAACTGGATGAAGTATAATCTTTCTTTAATAAATCTATTACAGAAATTGAAGTAGTGATTGACTCTAAATTAATTTTTTTCTTTTTGTAATCTATTACTGAACCAAGAGTTTTAATTTTTACCTCAAAGTTTGGAATATTAAGAATTATTTTTACATCCTTAAGCTCTATGCCAATGTTTGGGTCAATCTTTTTTAAATTACTTTTAATTTCCTCATTAAATTTTTTTGTTTCAAAACCTATAAGACTAAAGTAGGCTATAAAGACTAATAATATAACTGAAACAATAATTACTAATCGATTAAAAATTTTAAACATTTAGTTTATATAAAGAATTTTCTAAAAAATCATCAATCTCTCCATCTAGAACTTTATCAGGATTTGTGCTCTCAAAATTTGTCCTATTATCTTTGACTAGCCTATAAGGTTGTAAAACATAAGATCTTATTTGATGTCCCCATCCTATATCTGACTTTGAGGACTCAACATTTTGTGATTCTTTTTCTTTTTTTTTAATTTCAAATTCGTAAAGCCTTGCTTTAAGCATATTTATACAGGTTTCCTTATTCTTATGTTGTGATCTCTCATTTTGACATTGAACAACTATTTTTGATGGTAAGTGAGTTATTCTCACTGCACTATCAGTTGTATTTACATGTTGGCCGCCCGCCCCACTTGATCGATAAGTGTCAACTCTAATATCTTTATCTAATATTTCTATATTTATGTTTTCATTTATTACAGGGTAAACCCATACACTTGCAAAACTAGTATGTCTTCTTGCTCCGGAGTCGAAAGGAGAAATTCTTACAAGTCTATGAATTCCAGACTCTTTTTTTAACCAGCCAAAAACATAATCACCTTCTATTTTTATCGTTGATGATTTGATGCCAGCCTCATCTCCTTTATGTTCGCTTATTAAACTTGATTTAAATTTTTTGCTATCTGACCACTTTAAATACATTCTTCTTAACATATCTGCCCAATCTTGACTCTCAGTTCCTCCAGCACCTGCATGAATTTCTAAATAACAGTTAAGAATATCTGCTTCATTAGATAAAAAACATTTTATTTCATTATTTTTAACTAATTTTCTTAAGTTTTTAGCTCTATCGAAAACTTCTATTTGTATTTCTTGATCATTTTCCGCTAAAGCTAAATTATTTAAATCCTCTAGTTCATCTATTTTTTCTTTTGATCTATTTAATGTATTGATTAAATCATCATACAATTTTTTTTCTTTTACAATATTTTGAGATAATGATTTATTCTTCCAAAAGTTAGGTTCTAACATTTTAATGTTATGACTTTCTAATTTTTTATGAATATCATTCTTTTCAAAGATACTCCTTGATTCTTTGATTGATTTTTTCGATTTCTTTTTTAAAATTTATAAAATTATTTTCCATTAATAAAATCTTAATATATTATTTGAATTGATTCTATTGTTATCAGTATATAGTACTTTTCCATCAATTATATTTTTACTTTTATAGGCTTCAAATATAACATCTTTAGATGAAAACTTTGCCTTTTGCCCTGTTGAAGAATCTACAACCATTAAAGTGATATTATTGGAGACTTTAAATGGCCTTGCTTCAGATTTTTTTACTGCTTGCTTAATAAATTTTTCAAAAATTGGTAATGCTGCTTTTGAACCTGTTTCAAACTTTCCTAATGGTGATGGATTGTCCATACCTACATAAACACCAACAACTAAATTAGATGTAAAGCCAATAAACCATGCATCTGTATTTTCATTAGTTGTTCCTGTTTTTCCAGCAAGATTAAGTTTTAATTTTCTTAATTTTTTTCCTGTTCCTCTTTTAATTACACCCTCTAAAAGAGATGTCATTTGATAAGCAGTTTCAGGTGAAAATACTTGTTTGTAATTATCTTTTATTTTTGGGTTTGAGTCGCTTGTGAAAGAAATTTGATTACAATTAATGCATGACCTTTTGTCATTGTTTATAATTGTATTTCCTTCACTGTCTTGGATTCTATCAATCAATATTGGATCAACTAATTTACCTCCATTCACAAAAGTAGAATAGGCTGAGGTTAATTTTAATAAAGTCGTTTCAGCTGAGCCCAAAGAAATTGATAATAATTTTTCTGGATTTTTGTAAATTTTAAGATCTTTTGAAAAGTTTGCTATTTTATCAATGCCAAGGTTTTGAGCAATTCTTACTGTCATTAGGTTTCTTGATTTTTCAAGTCCAACTCTAAGAGTTGATGGGCCATAAAACTTCTTTCCATAATTTTCAGGCTTCCATAATTTAAGATCAGAACCTTGATCTAAAACTAATGGAGCATCTAAAATTAATGATGAAGGAGTATAATTATTCTCTAAAGCAAGTGCATAAACAAATGGTTTAAATGCTGAACCTGGTTGCCTTAATGCTTGTGTGGCTCTGTTAAATTCGCTATTCTTAAAACTATAACCTCCACTTAACGCCAAAACTCTACCAGTGTAAGGATCTAATACAACAATACCTCCATTGATTTGTGGCAATTGTTTTAATGAAAATTTATTATCACTTATTTTTTGTACGTATACTATGTCCCCTTCTTTAAAAAGTTCATCAAATTCTTTTTTTGTCCATGATATATCCTGATATTCAATGATACCTTCTTCAATTAACTCATTATGATTAATAACTTCTAATTCTGATGAAAATTGATTAATTTTTTTTACAATTGCTAAATTCCAGTCGATTGACTTTTCTAATTTATATTTCTCTAAATTTTTAGTCCAGTTTTTACTATAAATTTTATTTTCCAAAGCTCCACGCCACCCTTTTCTTTTATCATAAGAAATCAGCCCATCTCTTAAAGAAATAGTTGCTTTTTTTTGTAACTCTAAATTTATTGGAGTATTTATATTAAAACCTTGTTTATAGACTTTTTCATAAGTTAAATCCTCAATAACTTTTTTTCTAACATCTTCAATATAATATTGAGCATCTTCTAAAAAAATTTTTTGTTTTTTCTTTAGTTTAATTTGGCTATTTTTTAATTTTTGATATTTTTCAAAATCAATAAAATTATTTTCTAATAAATTCTTTAATACTAAATCTCTTCTAAATTTGGCTAGATCATGATTTTTATAAGGATTATACTTGCTTGGTGCTTTTGGTAAAGCAGCTAATAATGCTGCCTCAGAATAATTCAATTCTTTTATTGATTTATCAAAATATTCTAAACTGGCTGCAGCAACTCCATAGGAACCACTTCCAAGGTAAATTTGATTAAGATATAATTCAAGAATTCTCTCTTTTGATAAAGCTCTTTCAATTCTAAAAGCCAGAATCGCTTCTTTAACTTTTCTATTCAAGCTTACTTCATTGCTTAATAAAAAATTTTTTGCAACCTGTTGCGTAATAGTTGATGCACCTTCTAATCTTTTTGAAGTCATTATATTTTTTATGTTATTAATTACTGCTCGCAAAACTCCTTTTGCATCAACTCCAGGATGAGAGAAAAAATTTTTGTCCTCCGCAGACAAAAAAGCATTTATAACATTTTTGGGTATTGAACTATATGGAACAAAAACTCTTTTTTCCTTTGAAAAGTCTGCTACTAATTCACCATTTCCAGAATAAACTTTGCTTGATACAGGGGGTTTGTAGTTCTTCAAAAATTTATAATCTGGAATATTATTTGAAAAATTCCATAAAATACCAAATGTTATTATTGCTAATAATAGAGAAAAGCTTAATAAAATAAGTATAAATTTTCTAATAATTTTGTTCATTTTTATTTCATTATATCTAGGAATTTGTTAAAGATAAGGCATAAGTATTATACAAAATTTTTAATTATTATTATTTAAATGAATCTATTAATCAAAAAATTATGGACAAAAATTTATACATTGATGCATCGCATCCTAATGAAATTAGAGTTGTACTTAAATCTGAAAATGGCATCGAAGATTATGAGTACGAAGGAATTAAAAATAACCTTATAAAAAATAACATTTATTTAGGTAAGGTTAGTCGTATAGAACCATCTCTCCAAGCAGCATTTGTAGATTTTGGGAGAGAGAGACATGGTTTTTTATCGTTTAATGACATTCAGTCTGATTATTATCAAATACCACAAAGTGATTTAGATAAGATAAAAAAAGAAGAGGAAAAAGCACGAGAGGAACTCTCAAAAGAAGTTGAGGCGAAGGAAGAAGAAAATTTAGCAGAAGGTCTAATGGAAATTGATGACCCAATTGAAAAGAAAGAAACTGAAGAAAAAGAAAATTTAGTTAATAAGAAAGAACATAAACAAGAAAAATTTAGATTTAAAAAATATAAGATACAAGAAGTCATAAAACCAAACCAAGTAATTTTAGTTCAGGTTTTAAAAGATGAAAGAGGACAAAAAGGTGCTGCATTGAGTACTTTTATTTCAATAGCTGGAAAGTATATCGTTTTAATGCCCAACACACCAAAAGGTGGGGGTATTTCGAGAAAAATTTTTAATCCTATTGATAGAAAAAAAATTAGATCGATTTTAAATGATATAGAAATACCAAAAGAGATGGGTTTAATTGTAAGAACTGCGGGATGCAATAAAACAAGAAATGAAATTGAACATGATTTAAAAACTTTAAGAAATACCTGGGATCAAATTAAAGATAATGCAATTAATTCAATTGCACCCTCACTTATCCATCAGGAAAGTGAAATTATTAAAAGAACAATTAGAGATATGTACGATGAAAATACAAAAAATATAATAATTGAGGGTAATGATGGATATAAAAAAGCCCAAAATTTTATGAAAATGATGATGCCCTCAGAATTAAAAAAGATTAAAAAATATAGAGGTAAGATACCTTTGTTTATTGAGGAAGGAATTGAACAAAAACTTAATCAAATATTTGAAACTGAGATAAAATTAAATTCGGGAGGATATTTGGTAATTAATCCGACAGAAGCGCTTGTTTCTATAGATGTAAACTCAGGAAGTTCAATAAAGCAAAAAAATGTAGAAAGTACAGCTCTTGATACAAATCTTGAAGCAGCGGATGAAATAGCTAGACAAATCAAAATTAGAGACTTGTCAGGATTAATCATAATTGATTTTATTGATATGCTTAGTTATGGAAATAGAAGATCAGTCGAAAGAAGGTTAAAAGAAAAATGTAGGTCAGATAGAGCTAGAATACAAATTGGTAGAATTAGTAATTTTGGTTTGCTTGAAATGTCTCGACAGAGATTAAGAGAGAGTGCGGTAAAATGGAAAATAAAACTGACCGATGAATCCTTCGCTCAAAAATTGTTAAAATTAGTTGAATTAAAAGCAGTAATTAATAAAGCAAAGTTTGTTGAATTAAAAGTTTGTAAAAAAATAACAGATTTTTTGAAAGAAAATTTTCTTCAAGATTTAAAATATTTTGAAAAAAAAAATAAAATGAAAATCGATATAGTTACAGATAACTCTTTAATTATTCCTGAATACATAATTGATTTTAAAAATAAATCAAAAAAAACAATCGAATTAATAGAATACTTTGAAAAAATGAAAAATTTAGAACTACAAAAAAAATATGATAATGTAATCAATCTTAAAGAAAAAAAGAAATTTGTTAAAAAAACTTACAGAAAAAAAAGAAGTTATAAAAAAGCTAAATAATTCCTTTTAATGGTGAAGATGGACTCCCTGATAAAGTTTTTTCTATCCTGCCTGCAAGATATGATTGTCTTCCAGCAACCACAGAATTCTTAAAGGCTTCGGCCATCTTAAATGGATTTTTAGCTTTAGCTATTGCAGTATTAACCAAGACGCCATCACAACCTAGTTCCATGGCTATAGTCGCATCAGATGCTTGACCTAGACCAGCATCAATTATAAGTGGTAGTTTTGTTTGTTTCCTAATTATCTTTATATTAACTTTATTTAAAATTCCTAAACCAGATCCAATTGGAGCGGCAAGAGGCATTATTGCACATGCTCCAGCATTTTCTAATCTTTTGGCCATTAAAGGATCATCATTACAATAAACCATTACTTTAAAACCTTCTTTGGTAAGAACTTCTGTGGACTTTAATGTTTCAATCATTTCAGGAAATAAGTTTTTTTTATCTCCCAAAACTTCAAGCTTCACTAACTTCCAACCTCCAATTTCTCTAGCTAATCTCAAAGTTCTTAAAGCTTCCTCTGAGCTAAAACAACCAGCTGTATTAGGTAAATATGTTATTTTCTTTGGATCAATATAATCCATTAACAATGGTTTTTTTTTATCTGTGATATTTACTCTTCTTACTGCAACAGTTACTATTTCAGCACCTGATATTTTTATAGCTTTTGCGCACTGGTTCATATTTTTATACTTACCAGTACCCACTATTAACCTAGATTCAAAAATTTTATTTGATATTACAAATTTATCTTTTTTCAATTCTTACCCTCCCCCAATAAAATGAACTATTTCTATTTTATCCTCTTTTTTAAGCTTTATATTTTTTAAATTTTTTTTATCTATTATTTCCTCATTTAATTCAATTGCTACTTTTTTAATAGGTATTTTTAAAGATTTAACAATATCCAATAGACTGGTATTTTCACTAATGTTTTTTATTTTACCATTTACTTTTATTTTTATTTTTTTCATCGTATATAAGAGTTGAATGAATAATAAAATAATTATTATTAATGGTCCAAATCTTAATCTATTAGGTGAAAGAGAACAATCACAATATGGTAGTGATACTCTAAATAAAATAAAAGAAACATGTTTAAAAAAATCTAAAGAGCTAGAATTAGAAGTTGAATTTGCTCAATCTAATGTAGAAGGTGAATTGGTTAATATAATTCAAGATGCAAGAAAAAATTTTGATGGAATGATTATTAACGCCGCAGCATTTACACATACTTCGGTTGCGATTAGAGATGCTTTAGAATTATTCAAAAAACCTATTATAGAATTGCATATATCAAATATTTATAAAAGAGAGGAATTTAGACAAAAATCACTCATAAGTGATGTTGTTAATGGAGGTATTTTTGGTTTAGGGTCTGATGGTTATATTTTAGCCATAATTTCAATGCAAAAACTTTTGATAAAATGAAAATCGATAAAAAAATTATTAAAGAATTAAGTGATTACCTTGATGAATTTAATCTCACTGAATTAGAGTATACTGAAAAAGATACTAAAATAAAAGTTTCAAAAAATAATGTATCAGTAAATGCTCACCCAAAATCAATCAATAATGATACAGGTTTTAAAAATGAACCAAAAAGTTTAAGTCCGACTGCTAAAGGTATTGAAATTACATCTCCAATAATCGGCACAGCATATCATGCACCAGAACCTGGAGCAAAAAAATTTGTAGAGGTAGGAAAAAAAATTAAAAAAGGTGACACAGTTATGATTGTTGAAGCTATGAAAACTATGAACCATGTACCATCAACTTCAGATGGAGTCGTAAAAGAAATATGTGTTCAAGATGGACAGCCTGTTGAGTTTGGCCAAACAATAATCATTCTTGAATAATGTTTAAAAAGATTTTAATTGCAAATCGTGGAGAAATTGCAGTCAGAGTAATTAGAGCTTGTAAAGAATGGGGGATTTCTACTGTAGCTGTTCATTCTGATGTAGACAGAGATAGTATGCATGTAAGATTAGCTGATGAAAGTGTTTGTATTGGATCACATCAGCCTGCTAATAGTTATTTAAATATTCCTGCAATTTTATCAGCTGTAGATTTAACGGGCGCTGAAGCAGTACATCCTGGATACGGTTTTTTATCTGAAAATGCTAATTTTGCAAAAATATTAGAAGAAAATAATATAAAATTTATTGGAGCTTCATCAAAACATATCAAAATGATGGGTGATAAGATTCAAGCAAAAAAAATTGCAAAAGAAAATGGTCTTCCAGTTATTGAAGGTTCAGAAGGAGGTGTAAAAGATATAGCTCAAGCCAAAGAATTATGTAAAAAAATTGG
The DNA here is from genome assembly GCA_003212295.1 of Pelagibacteraceae bacterium AG-447-E22. GTDB lineage: Bacteria > Pseudomonadota > Alphaproteobacteria > Pelagibacterales > Pelagibacteraceae > Pelagibacter. The sequence goes on from QCQC01000015.1 coordinate 8,458, forward strand.
CTTTCCAGTTTTAATTAAAGCTTCTGGCGGTGGTGGTGGTAAAGGCATGAAGATAGTTCATAAGGAAAAAGATTTTGAAACACTTTTTTCTACTGCAAAATCTGAGGCTAAAAAATATTTCGGTAACGATGAGGTTTATATTGAAAAATTTTTTCAGAATCCTAGACATATCGAAGTACAAATATTATCTGGAAAAAATAGAACTGTACACTTACATGAAAGAGATTGTTCAGTTCAAAGACGTCATCAAAAGCTTATAGAAGAAACTCCAAGTCCAGTTCTAAATGAAAATATTAGAAAAGATCTTTTTGAAAAGACTGTTAAAATGGTTAACAAAATAGGTTATGAGGGTGCAGGAACTGTTGAGTATATATATGAAGACGGAAAATTCTATTTTTTAGAAATGAATACAAGAGTACAGGTTGAACATCCTGTAACTGAAATGGTAACAGGAATAGACATCATTAAAGAACAAATAAATATTGCATTTACTGGTGAAACAGCTTTAAAACAATCTGATATTAATCCAAGAGGTCATGCTATAGAATGTAGAATAAATGCAGAAGACCCAAGCAAAAACTTTCAACCTTCGCCCGGAACAATTGGAATGTGTCATCAACCATCAGGATTCAGAACAAGAGTGGATGGTGCAATATTTCAGGGTTACAAAGTAACTCCTTATTATGATAGTATGGTTTGTAAATTAATATGTCATGGACGAAACAGAGTTGAGGCAATTCAAAGAATGAATCGATCGCTTGATGAGTTTGTTATTGAGGGCATTACCACAACCATACCTCTTCATAAAAAACTTTTAAATCATAAAAAATTTATAAATTCGGACTTTAATGTAAGTTGGTTAGATAAAGAAAAACTAGTTTAATAACAATCAACTAACCAAATATCATAAACAGGATGATCAAATGGTGCTATTGATGGACTAGATGAGAACATCCATTCATTGAATACAAATACATCATCATTATCTTTGTTCGTCATATCTTTTACTTGAATATAAGCCATGATTTCTGGATTATCATCAAATTCTGAATTCACACATTTCATACTTTTTATTAATAAATCTTTATGTTTAATCTCAGTCCCATTTTTCAATATTACAAGAGTATTTTTTGAACTTATCTTGTCTAGAACTTTAATGTTAGTGTGTGATGTGTTAGGGGAGTTTTCTGCATTAACATCAAATGAAAGTAAAATAAATATAAAAAAAATTATATTAAAATTAACTAAACTAATTTTTCCAAGTTTTGTATTTCTTTTTTGTAACATCTTTCTCTTTGTTTGGATAATAAGCTTTATCTGTACCAGTTTGATTAGATTGATGAGGTTTCTGCCAACTGTATTTTTTAAGATCATGATTTTGTTCAATCTTATTCTTTGTAAAATGCATCCATGAAAACCATTCAACAGGTATATTCGATGCATCAACATTTCCAGAATAAATCACCCACCTTTTTCCTTTTTTACTCTCATAATATTTATTTCCAAAAGAATCTTTACCAACAAATTTTCCAAAAAAAATTGTCTTCAATCTAGTTCCAAAAGTATCCCGATTCCACCAGGTGAAAATTTTTTTAAAAAGTGTCAACATAAAATATTATAAAAATTTCAATTCAAAATTGTATAAATTAAATTAGACTAAAATTTGATTTTGTATATAAATAAAATGATTCAATAATCAAATTAATTTTAAAACTGGAGAAAAATGGCAAAATATTTAGTTGAAACATATTATACGTGCACATTTAAAGTGAATCATTATTTAGATGACATTAGTGATGCTGAGTTAAGAAGTTTAGAAAAAAGAGATGATGGTAAATTTGAAGTCTTAGACGTAAAATTAGATAATAGAAAAACAAAAAATCTTAATCCAAATAATAAGACACCAAACAATCAAAATATAGATATAATCTCTGAAAAACCAAAAACTAATTCAGATAAGATAGAAACACTTATTAAGAACTCAAAAACAAATTCTGAAGTAAATAGTAAAAGATTTAGTATGCCTGATAGAAGAAAAGGTTATATTCAAAAAGCTACTATTGGAGATCATAAAGTTTATCTTCACACTGGTGAATATGAAGATGGCAAGATTGGAGAAATATTTATTGATACAAGTAAAGAGGGAGAACTAGTTAAAGCACTTATGAATAATTTTGCAATAGCAGTCTCTTTAGGTTTACAGTATGGAGTGCCGCTAGATGAATTTATTAGTGCATTTGTTGGAACCAAATTTGAGCCATCAGGAAAAGTTCACGGTAATGATCGTATTTTAAGTGCCACCTCAATATTGGATTACATTTTTAGAGAACTTGCCATTTCTTATCAGAATAGAGAAGATCTAGCTCATACACCTGCAATAGGAAATTACGAAGGTCAAAATTTAGATGATCAAAATTCTGAAGGTCAAAATCAATTATTAAAAATTGTTAAAGATATAACTAGCAAAGGTTTTGTTAGAAGCAATTATAAAAAAAATCTCGTAGATTTATCGGATGTAAAGATAAGTCTTAAAGGAAAAAAATAGCTATTTCTTTAGTTTTAAAGCTATACTTAACTCTTTTAATTGATCATCACTAACTTCAGATGGTGCGTTCATCATTAAATCTTGAGCATTTTGATTCATCGGAAACATTGTAACTTCTCGAATATTTTTTTCATTTGCTAAAAGCATAACTATCCTATCAATACCAGGTGCAATACCACCATGTGGGGGGGCGCCATAACTCAATGCATTTATCATTCCACTAAATTTTTTATCAACTTCTTGTTTTTTATAACCTGCAATTGAAAAAAGTTTGTACATTAAATTTGGAATATGATTTCTTATAGCACCAGAAGAAAGTTCTATGCCATTACATACTATATCATATTGGTAAGCAAGAATTTCAAGAGGTTTTTCAAAATCTATATTATCAATATCTCCTTGTGGCATTGAAAATGGATTATGACTAAATTTTATTTTTTTTGTATTCTCGTCTTTTTCAAACATTGGATAATCAACTATCCAACAAAATGCAAATGTATCTTCATCGATCAAACCAAGATCTCTTGCAATTTTATCTCTGGCTAGAGATGTAATTCTCTCTAGTTCTCTCTCTTTGTTGCAAGCAAAAAATATACTATCTCCTATTTCTGCACCTGTTTTTTTCATTATTTCTTCTATTGACAGTTTTGAAAAAAATTTGCCAACTGGACCTTTGGCTGTTATTTCATCACTTTTCTCTATTGTAAAATATGCCATTCCTGAAGCACCTTGTTCTTTAGCCCACTTATCCACTCCATCAAAAAAGCTTCTCGATTTTTCTTTTGTGTTTTTTGTAACGATACATCTTACTTTAGATCCTGACTTTACTAGTTTATTAAAAATATCAAATGTCACATCATCTCTTGAAAAGATTTCAGTGATATCATTTATAATCAATGGATTCCTTAAATCAGGTTTATCAGTTCCATATTTCATTAAAGCATCTGCATAAGAAATTTTTGGGAATTTAGTAAAAGTTAATTTCTTTTTTGAAAACTTTTGAAAAGTTTTTTTTAATAAAGTTTCAACAACATTAAATACATCTTCTTGCTCTACAAAAGACATTTCTAAATCTAATTGATAAAATTCACCAGGGCTTCTATCTGATCTTGCATCTTCATCTCTAAAACAAGGAGCAATTTGAAAATATTTATCAAAACCAGAAACCATTATAAGTTGTTTAAATTGTTGAGGTGCTTGAGGTAGAGCATAAAATTTTCCTAAATTCAATCTACTAGGCACCAAAAAATCTCTTGCACCTTCTGGACTTGAAGATGTTAATATTGGTGTTTGAAATTCTAAAAAACCAAGATTGTTCATTTCATTTCTAATAAATGAAATTACCTTTGATCTTAAAATAATATTTTCATGAATTTTTTTTCTTCTTAAATCTAAAAATCTATATTTAAGTCTTATATCCTCTGCATATTCTTGATCAGTGAAAACAGGCATGGGTAGTTCCTTGCAAATTCCAAGAATTCTAAAGTTTTCAATTAGAACTTCTATTTCTCCGGTCTCTATTTCTTTATTAATTGTATCACTTGATCTATTAACCACCTTTCCTTCTATTTTAACAACTGTCTCAAGTTGCATTTTTTCTAAAGCAACAAAATTTGAATTTTCTTTATCTATAATGCATTGAGTAATTCCATAATTATCTCTTAAATCAATGAATAAAAGATTTCCATGATCTCTTTTTTTATTTATCCAACCAGAAAGAAAAACCTCATTACCAATATCAGTTTTTCTAAGTTCTCCACAATTATGACTTCTATATTTGTTCAGCTAATCTCCTAATATTTCTCTTATAATTTCTAAATTAATTGATTTTTTTTTTTTTAAACTCATTTCGTCGATCTTATATATGAATTCAAATATTTTTCCATATGATCTATCAATTCTTTTAATTGCATATTCAATTAATTTTTTATCCAAAGATATTTGTCTATCAGATAAATTCTTTAAAATTAAAGCAAACATCAATTCATCATCTGGTTTTTCTATATTTTGTAAAAGAAAATTTTTAGCTCTTGATGTTAAATCTGCTAAATCAAAATCAAAATTTACAATTGGTTGACGAGAAGTTACAATTAAATATCTATTATCTTGTTCCACAATATTTATTAAAGTAAAAAACAATTTTTCATTTACTGAATTGTCAACATTTTCTAAAATAATATTTTTATAATTTTTCACTCTTATTAAATCATCATTTTTGAAGTTTTTAGCATCAATTTGAAGTCCTTTAAATTTTTTAATAAAAATATTAATAAGATGTGTTTTTCCAGAAAAATTTTCACCACTTATATTTAAAAAATTTTTTTCCCAATGAGGCCACTTATTTAATAAATCGTAAATATGTTTATTTGTTTTTGATATGTAATAATCATCATCTTTAAAATTTTTTTCATAATCAAATTTAATTATTTCTTGATCAAATTCACTCATTTTAAAATCCATACTTTATTTTGAGTATCAAAATTATAATTATTGTTTTTCATAATTCTTATGAATGCGCTTGGAGAGTTGTTAAAAGTAATTTGATAATAAATAAAATCTTTGTCAATTTTAGAGATTGAATATTCATAAACAAGATCTGTTTTGTTTAATACTTTATCAAAATTGGAAATTTTATTATTGTCTGAGGTGGAAACTTTGATATTCAAATTAAGTTTAATTGAGGTATTTATTTGATTTAAAAATTTCCAATAATCTTCATAAAATATTTTTAAGTCAGTAATTAATTTTTCAATATTTTCTTCATTATATAAATCAATATTATCAAAAGATAAATTTCTTAATACTACATTGTCCTCTACTGATATTCTGGATAATATTCTTACTTGTTTGTCATTTTTAAAAATTAATGCAACAATAGATCTGTCTAAATCGTATTTACTTGTAATTTGTTTAAAATCATATTTTTCAATTATGTCATATTGTTTTTTAATCAAGTCTAAATCTTCAAGATCCTCTGCTGGCAAAATATAATTAATTAAATAATTTTTTTTTTCAAATTTATTCCAATCATTATAAATTTTATTTTTAGAAAAAATTAATAAATCTTTTTTATTCTCATCAATAATAATTGGAATGAACAAAAAATTTGTTTCTACTGGAATAGAGGGAAAAATATTTTTTTTTTCTAAATAATTAAATATTTTTTTTCTGTTAAAAGAAACACCCAAATTAAGATAATAAATTTCATCAATAAATTTTTCTTCTTTTATTGAAAATGATTCTATCATTCTTTTTATTTCTTTTAAGTTGGTTTTTTTAATTTTTTTTTGGTCCTCGGTATTTACAATTAATGAAATTAACTCTAAAAAAGCATTTGTAAAACCAGTGTCTATCACCTCATTTTTATTAAAATTAATCTCAAATGGTTTAGATACTTCGATGCCAGTAATATCGAATGATTTTCCATAAACTTTTGTTGTGGAAAAAAAAAATATTGATAGAGATAGAAATATAAAAAAAATATATAAGATCCCTAAATGAAATATTTTATTAAACATCGCTATAAAACATATTAATGAATAAAAACATATTTACCTATAAAAAAAGTGGTGTTGATATAAAATCAGCAGATAAATTTGTAAATTTTATCTCTTCTATTACTTCAAAAAAAAAACAAAAAAAAAATATTCGGAATATCGGTGGATTTGGATCAATTTCAGATATTCCTAAAAAATTTAAAAACCCTAAAATTGTAGCTTGTACAGATGGTGTTGGAACTAAAATTGAAGTTGCAAACTCATTAAATAAATATGACACAATTGGCATTGATTTAGTTGCAATGAGTGTAAATGATTTAATTGTGCAAGGTGCAAAGCCTCTTTTTTTTTTAGACTACATTTCAATTAACAAATTAAATTTAAAAAAATTAAAATCAATCATTAAAGGAATATTAAAGGGGTGTAAAATTTCTGGATGTGACCTTGTTGGAGGTGAGACCGCTGAAATGCCAGATACATACGAAATAAATAAATTTGACATTGCAGGATTTGCGGTAGGTATAGTTGATCAAAAAAAAATCTTAGATAAAAAAAAAATTAAAAAGAATGACCTAATTTTAGCAGTTCCTTCAAGTGGTTTGCATTCCAATGGTTATTCACTTATTAGATATTTATTAAAGAAAAAAAAAATTGATATTAGAAGAAATAAATTTTTAAAGGATGAATTAATTAGGCCAACAAAAATTTATGTTAAGGAAGTAATGAATTTAATCAATAAAGATTTAATAAATGGCTGTGCAAATATTACGGGTGGAGGTTTGGCTGATAATATTAAAAGAGTAATTCCAGATAATTTATGTGCAAGCATTGATTTAGATAAGATAAATCCAAAAAAAATTTTTCACTGGTTAAAAAAAAATAATATTAAGGATGTTGAAATGTTAAAAACATTCAATTGTGGGGTTGGATTTTGTTTAATTATAAAACCCAAAAATCTTAAAAAAGTAATGAATTGCTTCTCAAAAGATTACAAACCTTATGTAATTGGAAAAATAATTAAATCAAAAAATAAAATTAAGATGAATAATAAAATCAATTGGTGAAAAATAGAGTCAATATAGCAATATTTATCTCAGGAAAAGGAAGTAATTTAAAATCCCTTATCAAATTTTCTTTATTAAAAAATTCTCCTATAAAAGTTAAGTTTATTATTTCAAATAACTCAAAAGCTAAAGGTTTAATATACGCCAATAAGTACAAATTAAAAAAAAAAACCTATAATTTTAAAAACAGTAAAATTACAGAAGTTAAGCTTCTTAAACTTTTGGATAGAAATAATATTAAATTAATTTGCCTTGCAGGTTTTATGAAAATTTTATCAAAAAATTTTATTAAAAAATTTAAGGGTAAAATTTTAAATATTCATCCTTCTTTATTGCCAAAATACAAGGGTTTAAATACTCATGAGAGAGTGATAAAAAATAAGGAAAAATTTTCCGGATGTACTGTTCATTTTGTTAATCATAAGCTTGACTCAGGAAAAATAGTTTTACAAAAGAAAGTTAAGGTAAAGAAAAATGACTCTCCGAGTTCTTTATCTCGTAGAATACTTAAAGAAGAGCATAGATTATATCCTAATGCTCTAAAAAAAATACTTCTTAATCCTTAAAAAAAAAATTAATTTCAGTTGCAGCATTTTCCAAGCTATCAGAACCATGCACAGAATTTTTATCAATTGATAAACCATACTTTTTTCTTATAGTTCCAATTTCTGCATCCTTAGGATTAGTTGCTCCCATTAATTTTCGATTATCTAAAACAGCATTGTCTTTCTCAAGGATCATAACAACAATTGGACCTGATGAGAGATAACTACATAATTCATTATAAAATGGTTTTGTCTCATGAACTTTATAAAATTGTTCGGCTTCAGATTTTTCAATTTGAATTTTTTTTTCATTTACAATTTTAAAACCATTGTTCTTAAACATTTCTTTTATTTCATCATCAAGGTTTCTCTCAACAGCATCAGGTTTAATAATTGATAATGTTTTTTCCAAATTACTCATAATTATCCTCTATTAGTTTGTTTAATAACCTTACGCCAAATCCAGTTGCCCCCCATGAATTTAGTGCTCCTCCATACTTTGAAAAGGCCATTCCAGCAATATCTAAATGGGCCCATGCTGTCTGATTCAAAATAAATCTTTGTAAAAATTGAGCAGCTGTTGTTGAGCCTGCTCCACCTATATAATTTATATTTTGCATATCTGCATTTTTTGAATTTATTAATTTGTCATAATTTTTATTTAGAGGCATTCTCCAAACTTTTTCACCTACTTTTTCACCTGCCTTAAATAATTCAGAGGAAAGTTTATCATTGTTAGAAAACAATCCTGCATATTCTGAACCTAAAGAAACTATGATTGCACCAGTTAAAGTTGCTAAATCTACGATAAATTTTGGTTTAAATTTTTTTTCTGTAAATGATAGAGCATCAGCTAAAACCAATCTTCCTTCAGCATCAGTGTTTAATATCTCTATCGTTTTTCCACTAAATGATTTCACTATATCACCTGGTCTTTGTGCATTACCATCAGGCATATTTTCAACTAATCCAACAACACCCACTGCATTAATTTTTGCCTTCCTTAATGCTAAAGTTTTCATTAAACCTACGACAACTGCTGAACCTGCCATGTCATAGGTCATATCTTCCATAAACTTTGCAGGTTTTAAGGAAATTCCCCCAGTATCAAAACAAACACCTTTACCAACAAACGCTAGAGGTTTTTTTTGATTTGATTTTGCACCTTTCCATTCCAATGTTACAAGATAAGATCCTCTATAACTACCTTGTCCTACTCCTAAAAGTGCATTCATCCCTAGTTTTTTTAATTTCTTTTGATCATAAACTGTTACTTTTAAACCAAATTTTGATAATGATTTTAATCTCTTTGCATATTCATCTGGATGTAAAACATTACCTGGTTCAGAGACTAAATCTTTTGTAAAATTTGTACCTTCAATTAAAGAATTAAATCTTTTATTTGTATTAATTGCAAATCGATTGGATTTTAGAGAAATATTAATTTCAAAATTTTCTTTTTTTTTTACTGTTTTATACTTGGTAAAAGTATATGATTTTAATTGAGCTCCATGTAAAAATTCATCAAATAAAAATTTGTTTTTACTCAAGAACTTCTTAATATTTGTTTCTAGAAAAGTTAAATTAAAAACTGAATTTGATTTAATAAAGTTAAAAAATTCTGCACCAATCGTTTCATTTTCTAAAGAGTTGAGTTCCTTTTTTAACTTTACAACTATTATTTTCTGATTAGAGTTTAAGTTAAATATTAATAAATTTTTTTTGTTAGATTTATCTAATACTATTGCACTATTTATGTATTTAGAGTGATTTTTTAGTGAGCTTTCCGCTAATCCATCAATTTTAAAATCCTTATTTGCAAATAAAACATAATTTTTGATATTTTTTTCACTAATGTTCTTTTTGAGGCTTATTTTTATTGACATTTTTTATATATATGTACTTTAGGTTGTATTAAACAGAGACTTATAGATAATAAATGATTGAATTCAACAAAAAATTAATTTTTAGAAAATTTTTTTTAGATAATACTTATTTTTTCATTATTTCATTGGCTAGTTTGAGCATTATTGTGTGGGTAATTCAGGCAGTAAATTTTTTAGATTTTGTAACCGAAGATGGGCATGGTTTGCTGGTATATATCAATTACACTCTATTAAATTTACCGAAAATTATCTCTCGACTAATGCCATTTATTTTTTTTATTTCAATTTTTTATACCATTAATAAATTTGAAGATAATAATGAATTAAAGATTTTTTGGATCTTTGGAACTGATAAGAAAGAATTTTTTAAAGTTGTAATAAAATATTCATTAATTTTTTTAATAATTCAATATTTCTTTAGTTTGTTTTTAGTGCCCATGACACAAAATAAAGCTAGAACTTTCATACAATCATCAAGTATTGATTTTTTTCCTTCTTTAATTAATGAAAAGAAATTTATAGATACTGTAGACAAATTAACAATTTATGTAGAAAAAAAAGAAGATAATTTTTATAAAAAAATTTTTTTAAAAGATAATAAAGAGGTTGGCAAAACTAAAGTAATATATGCCGATACTGGAAGTCTTGTAAATAGCAATGAAGGAAGATTTCTTAATTTGTTTAACGGTAAAATAATAAATATTAATGAAGACAAAATAACAATATTTGATTTTAAAAATACAACTTTTGATTTAAGTAAATATCTCACAAAATCTATAATAACTTTTAAAATTCAAGAAAAAAAAACAACTGACATCCTTGATTGTTTCATTAACTTCCATATTCTAAAAGATGAGTCCTATTTTCACATAAATGATTGTAATGATGGTTCTTTAGGAATGTTTCAAAGAGAGTTGTTTAAAAGAATTTTTAAACCTTTTTTTTATTTATCTCTTGGATCAATTTTATGTTTTTTATTATTTTTTTCAAAAGAAAATGTAGGTTTTAAACTTTTTAGATTTTATATTTTCATCTTAGGTATTTTTATTATAATTTTATCAGAATTATTATTACCTCTATCGAGCACAAATCAATTTTTTTTCAATTTTACTATTTTTTTTCCTTTTTTATTATTTCTATTACAAGTTCTCATTTTATTAAAAAAATTTAATTCACATAAAATTTATGATACAAAATTATAAAAAATATTTATATAAAAATTACTTAAATAGCTTCTTAAAAGTTTCTTTAGTTTTTTTCTCATTATCAATAATAATGAATTTATTTGAGGAAATTAATTTTCTTAAAGAAAGTGAAAATGCTATCTTGCTGCCATTATTTCTTACAGCTTTAAATACACCATCTATATTATTTGAAATATTTCCATTTATCTTCTTAATAAGTAGTTTATTTTTTTTTATGGAAATGATGGATAAAGATGAACTCATGATCTACAAGGTTTATGGTTTGACAAATCTCAAAATTATTAAATTAATAAGCACTGTAACTTTTCTTGTTGGTATACTAATTGTAATTTTTTTTTATAATTTTTCTGCAAGTCTAAAATTTTTATATTTGGATATTAAAAATAATTATGCAAAAGATGACAAATATTTAGCTGTTGTAACTGGGAACGGCCTATGGATAAGAGATGAGATTAATGGTAAAACAAATTTCATCAATGCTGATAAGATTAGGAATGATTATTTGCTAAATGTATCAATTTCACAATTTGATGAAAATTTCAATTTAATCGGGGTGATTAATTCAGATAAAGCATTAATTGAAAATAAGACTTGGATTCTAAAAAAACCAATCGTTAGTAAAAATAATATTACTGAAAAATCTGATGAATTAGAATTTAAGTCAAATTTTGATAAAGAAAGAATATTGTCGATCTTTGAAAATTTTTCGTCCCTCAATATAATGAAAATTGAAAAATTGAAAAAAGATTATGAGCTTTTAGGTTATAATACTAACACAATTGAAGCATACAAACATCGACTATATTCATACCCCATTTATTTAACTTTGATGGTATGTATCGCTTCTATCCTTATGTTAAATATTAAATATAATAAGTCTAGAATTTTCCACATTGTATTTGGCATTTTAATTTCTGTCTTGATTTACTATATCAATTATTTTTTTAAAGTTATAATTGAAACAAAAGATGTTCCATACCTGTTGTCAGTTTGGGGCCCACAATTAATTTTATTCATGATTGTTTTAATCAATTTAGTAAAAATAAATGAAAAATAGAATATTAAAAAATTTAATAAACTTTTTTATAGTAATTTTTTTTACTACCATCACAAATGCTCAAGAAATTAATTTTGAGGCGGAAAATATAGAAACTGTTGATGATAATATTATTTCTGCAACTAATAAAGTAATAATAACCGATACTGATGGAGTTAAAATTTTTAGTGATAAGTTATTAATCGATAAAGAAAAAAAAATCTTTACAATTTCAGATAACGTTCTTTATGAAGATAATAAAAATTTATTAAAAATAAAAACTGATAAAATTAATTACAACCAGACAGAGAATATTATCTACACTTCTGGTATTACAATTATTGAACATAATAATAAATTTTTTTTAGAGGGGAAAAATATTGTTTTTAATAAGCAAGAAAAGAAAATTTTCTCTGATCATAAAGCGTCAATTAAAGATAAATTTAATAATAAAATTAATATAAAAAATTTTAATATTTCATTGATAGATAAACTTTTAAAAACCAATCAAGCAAAATTAATTGATAAAGATTTAAATATATATGAAATTGATAAGATGTATTACGATTATAATCTCGAAATGATTGTTGGAAAAGATATCGAAGTAAATATAGATAATGAACTTTCCTCTAAAGACTACTTACCAAGGATCAAAAGTAAATCTTTAATTTATGAAAATGGTAATTCAACTTTAAAGAAAACTGTATACACAAATTGTAAAAAAAGAGATGGCTGTCCACCATGGGTGATTCAAGCAGAAGAAATAATGCACGACAAAAAAAATCAGAAAATGAATTACAAAAATGCTTTACTAAAATTTTACGATGTACCAGTTCTTTACTTTCCAAAGTTTTTTCATCCAGATCCAACTGTTAAACGTCAGTCTGGATTTTTAACACCCACTTTAAGAACTCAAAACGCTTCAAGTTATTTAAGAACCCCATATTTTTTTGCTATTTCACAAAATTCTGATTTTACAATTTCTCCAAGATTTTATGAAAATAATAAAAATATTTATCAAGGAGAATATCGTTATGTGACTAAAAATAGTAATCATATAATAGATGCAAGTATAATAAATGATAGCCCATTTCTCCTAGAAAATAATTCTTCAAAAACACATTTATTTTTAAATTCATTATTTAACATAAATACTGACTTTTTCGATAATTCAAAAATAAATATCAAACTAGAAAATGTATCAAACAATGATTACTTAAGAACAAATAATATTAAATCTCCAATCATAAATTCACAAAGTACTCTTAAATCAATAATAAATTTTGAAGGTTCTAGGGAAGATCTTGATTTTTCAATTTCTGCAGAAGTTTTTGATGATCTTAATAAGGAAAAAAATAGTGATAAATATGAATATATTTTTCCAAACTTTAGTATATCAAAAAATTTCGAAACAAACTTTGATGGTACTTTGAATATGACTAATGTTGGCTTTAATAAATTATTTGATACTAATGTTAATGAAAAAGTTTTAGTAAATAACTTTTCATTTAAGTCAACTGACTTTATCAAAAACAGTGGACTAATTAATAATTACGAAATATTCCTTAAAAATTTTAATTCAGACTCAAATAATTCAAGCAACTACAAGAATAAAAAGGAACATGATTTACAGGGCTTATTACAATTTAACTCTAAATTACCCTTAAAAAAGATTGGTAAAAATTTTGATAGTTTGTTAACACCAATTTTCACAGCTAAATTTAATCCATCATCTAATAGAAATATAAAAAATAGTGACCGAATAATTGATTATAGCAATATTTACTCACCTAATAGATTAAGTTCAATTGAGACTTTAGAGGGTGGAGAATCTATAACAATAGGAAATGAATATAAATTATTTAAAAAATCCGATTTAGATAATGAAATATTTGGTCTTAATTTAGCATCATCTTTCAGGAAAGATAAAAATGAAGATTTACCGATTAAAAGTTCATTAAATCAAAAAACTTCGAATATTGTAGGCCAAATGTACCTTAAAAGTAATGATTTTTTAGAAATGAATTATGATTTTTTTGCAGATAACAATCTTGGAAAATTTAATTATCATAAATTAAAATCAACTTTTAAGGTGAATAACTTTGTAAGCTCATTTGAATTTATTGAGGAAAACAATGATATAGGTGAGGAACATTTTCTATCTAATGAAACCTCATATGAAATAGACAAAAATAAAAATTTATTATTTAGAACTAGGAAAAATAAAAAAACAAATCTTACTGAATATTATAATCTAATATATCAATATAAGATGGATTGTTTAGTAGCTGGTTTAGAATATAAAAAAAATTATTATAGTTCTGGAGGTTTAAAACCAGAAGAAAGTTTATTTTTTTCAGTAACATTTATGCCATTTAAAAATAAAGTAGATTTACCTGGTTTAGATAAATGATCAAAAAATATTTTTTTTATATAATAATATTAATTTCAATAATATTTGTTCAAAATGTAAAAGCATCAAATGAAATTAAAATAATATTTAAAATCAACAATGAGATTATTACAAATCAAGATATCATAAATGAATCTAATTATCTAATATCATTAAATAATCAATTACAAGAACTGAGTAAAAAAGAGATCACAAAAATTGCGGAAGAGTCTTTGATAAGAGAAAAAATTAAACTAAAAGAAATTAAAAGAAATTTTAATATTCAAAATTTTAATGACAATAGTCTTGTGGAAAGAATTATAAAAGACTTTTATACAAAGCTTAACCTGAACAATAAAAAAGATTTTGAAATCTATTTAAAGCAATATGATGTTTCAATTGCTGGAGTTATAGAAAAAATAAAAATCGAAGTTATGTGGAATAAAATGATTGCAAATAGATTTAGTAATCAAATAAATATAAATGAAGATGAGCTTAAAAAGAAAATTTTGGATGAAGAATTAAATATTCAAAATGTTGTAGAATTTGATTTAGCAGAAATTGTTTTTCAAGCTAACAATCAAAATGAATTGAATTCTATCTTAAGTGAAATAGAGATGAACATAAAAACAATTGGATTTAATTCTGCTGCAAATAAATTTAGTATTTCTAGTTCAGCTAAATTCGGTGGAAAAATAGGAAAAATTAAAGAGAGCCAACTATCCAAAAATATAAAAAATGAATTAAAAGATTTGACAGAAGGCCAATACACAAGACCTATTAAAGTTGGTAATGGATTTTTAATACTTTTAATTAATAAAAAAGAAATCATAAAATCTGAAATTGATAAACAAAAGTTATTGAAGGAAATGGTTGATTTTGAGAGAAACAACCAATTTGAGCGTTTTTCACAAATATATTACAACAAGATCAAACTTGATACTGAAATAAAATAAATGAGTAAAAAACCAATTTTAATAGTTTGTGGTGAGCCAAATAGTATTTTTTCAGAAATAATTATTAAATCATTTAGAAAATCAAATTCAAAAAAACCTATTCTTTTGATTGGCTCATTTGACTTATTAAAATCTCAATTAAAAAAATTGAACATCAAATCTAAATTTAACTTGGTAAAATTAAACAAATATTTATTTAAGGC
>QCQC01000016.1 GCA_003212295.1 Pelagibacteraceae bacterium AG-447-E22
GCAGAGGGAAGATTAAAAGAAGCTTACGAATTATCTCAAAGTACAAACAATATGCCTGAAGTTTGTGGAAGAATATGTCCACAGGACCGTCTTTGTGAGGGCAATTGTGTTATTGAGCAGTCAGGGCATGGGACAGTAACAATAGGATCTGTAGAAAAATATATAACGGATAATGCTTGGGAACAAGGCTGGATAAAACCAATTGAAGTAGAATATGAAAAAAATCAAAGTGTTGGTATTATTGGTGCAGGACCAGCCGGTTTGGCAGCAGCTGAACAGTTAAGAAAAAATGGGTACAAAATTACTGTGTATGATCGTTATGATCGTGCTGGAGGTTTATTAATTTATGGTATCCCAAATTTTAAATTAGAGAAACATGTTGTTGAGAGACGAACCAAGCTTCTTAAAGATGGTGGTATAAAATTCGAGCACAATTTTGAGGTTGGTAAAGATGCTACTTTAGAACATTTAAGAAAAAAGCATGATGCAATTTTAATTGCAACAGGAGTATATAAGCCAAGAGAAATAAACTTACCTGGGAATGACTTAGAAAATATTTTTCCAGCCATGGAATTTCTTACAGCATCAAATAAAAAAGGTTTGGGGGATAAAGTTGAATTATTTGATAAAGGAATTTTAAATGCGGAAGGAAAAGATATTGTTGTAATCGGTGGTGGTGACACTGCTATGGACTGTGTAAGAACCTCAGTAAGACAAAAAGCAAAGTCAGTTAAGTGTCTTTATAGGAGGGACAAAGAAAATATGCCAGGGTCTGCAAGAGAAGTTTCAAATGCTGAAGAAGAAGGAGTTGAATTTGTTTGGTTATCAAGTCCTAAAGAATTTAAAGGAACAAACAAGATAGAAAAATTAATTATTGATCAAATTCAATTAGGTGAACCTGATGAATCAGGTAGAAGAAAACCAGAGATTAAAGAAGGTTCAGAATTTGAAATAAAAGCTGATATGGTTATTAAAGCTCTTGGATTTGATCCAGAGGACTTACCTTATTTATTTGACTCAAAAGAATTACAAGTAACAAAATGGGGAACTTTGAAAATAAACTTCGACTCTATGGAAACAAACTTAGAAGGGGTTTTTGCAGCGGGAGACATAGTTAGAGGTGCATCACTTGTTGTTTGGGCAATTAAAGATGGCAGAGACGCAGCGATTGCTATGAAAAATTATTTAGAAAGTAAAGAATTAAAGAAAACAAAAGTAGCATGATGGATAATTATAAAAAAAATTTAGAACTCTTAACCGAAAATCATGTTTATTCAAAAGAGATGGAGCATGATGCTTGCGGAGTTGGTGTTATTGCTTCAACTGAAGGAAAAAAATCTAGAGAAATTGTTGAATATGGAATTGAGGCTTTAAAAGCTGTATGGCACAGAGGAGCAGTTGATGCTGACGGAAAAACAGGTGATGGTGCTGGTATACATGTTGAAATTCCAAAAGATTTTTTCATAGAAAAAATCGAAGTAACTGGACACGACTATGACAACTCCGAAATTTGTGTTGGTATGATTTTTCTTCCTAGAAATGATTATTCTTCACAGGAAAGCTGTAAAACTATTGTAGAAAGTGAATTAACAAAAAATGATTTCAGTATATATGGTTGGAGACAAGTTCCAGTTAATCCTAAAATTTTAGGTCAAAAAGCGTTTCAAACAATGCCAGAAATAATACAAGTATTATTCAAATCTAACGATCCAAATTTAATAGATAAAAATTTAGAAAGAAAAATTTACGAAACAAGAAAAAAAATTGAAAACAAGGCATTTGAGCTATCTCTAAATAACTTTTATATTTGTTCATTAAGCTCAAAATCAATTATTTACAAAGGATTATATTTAGCCGAAGCAATATCAGACTTTTATTTGGACTTGAAAGATAAAAGATTTATCTCAAGATATGCAATATTTCATCAGAGGTTTTCAACCAACACAGCTCCTAGCTGGAGTTTAGCTCAGCCCTTTAGAGCCATAGCTCACAACGGTGAAATTAATACTTATAAAGGAAATAAGAATTGGATGAAAGTTCACGAACAAGAAATGAGTAGCCCACTCTTTGATAATATAGAAAATTTAAAACCAGTAATTCAAAAGGGTGTTTCTGACTCTGCAGCTCTAGATAATGTTTTTGAATTACTAAATAAATCAGGTCAATCCGCTCCTTTGGCAAAATTAATGTTAGTGCCAGATGCTTGGTCAAAAAAAAATAAAACGCTTTCAAAAAGTCATCAACAACTATTTAATTTTTTAAATAGCACAATGGAACCTTGGGATGGACCTGCTGCGATAGCAGCTACGGATAATGAGTGGGTCATCGCTGCAAATGATAGAAATGGACTTAGACCTCTTAGATATGCCATTACAAAAGATAAGATGCTTTTTGCAGGATCCGAAACCGGCATGATAGAACTTAATGAAAAAAAAATTTTATCTAAAGGTAGATTGGGGCCGGGTGAAATTATTGGTGTAAGAATTGAGAAAGGGAAAATTTTTTCAAATGATCAAATAAAAGATTATTTAGCAAAAGAGTTTAAACATTTTAATTCACAAATTATTGATTTAGATGAAAAATTAATAATTTCAAATGAACAAAATAATTTTGAAGGAGATGATTTAAGAAGAAGACAATATACTTTTGGAATAAGCTTAGAGGATTTAGAGCTGATTTTACATCCCATGGCTGAAGATGCGAAAGAAGCAACTGGTTCAATGGGAGATGATACTCCTCTGGCTGTTTTGTCTGATAGATATAGACCACTTTATCATTTTTTCAGACAAAATTTTAGTCAAGTCACGAATCCTCCAATAGACTCCTTAAGGGAAAACAAAGTGATGAGTTTAAAGACTAGATTTGGAAACTTGGGAAATATCTTAGACTTTGATACCCTAACAAAAGAAAATATTTATGTTTTAAATAGTCCTATTTTATCTAATTCTCAATTTAATAAATTTATTAATTTTTTTGGTAAAAATTCTATCAATATAGATTGTACATTTTCTCAAGATGAAAATTTAGCTAGCGCTATTAAAAGAATTCAAAAAGAGGCAGAAATCGCTGTTAGACAAGGTGTTACACAGCTTATTCTCAGTGATAAAGATCTTTCTTCACAAAAATTACCAATGCCTATGTTATTGTGTGTAGGAGCTATAAATACTTTTTTGATTGAAAAAAAGTTGAGAGGTTATGTTTCAATTAATGTTCAGTCTGGAGAAGCTTTAGATACACATTCCTTTGCAACATTAATAGGAGTAGGTGCTACTACAGTAAACCCATATTTAGCTTTTGATAGCTTATATCAAAGATATTCAAAAAAACTTTTTGGTCAATTTAGTTTTGATGAATGTGTTCAAAGATACATTAATTCAGTTAATGCAGGACTTTTGAAGATAATGTCAAAAATGGGAATTTCAGTTTTAAGTTCTTATAGGGGTGGATGTAATTTTGAAACTGTTGGACTTAGTAGAACTGTTGTTGATGATTATTTCCCAGGGGTAACTTCAAAAATTTCAGGGATTGGCTTAACTGGTATTGAAAAGAAAATAAGAAAAATTCACAAGGAGGCTTATGAAAGCACTGAAACAGTTTTACCAATAGGTGGAATTTATAGATATAGAAAAAATGGTGAAACTCATCAATATCAAGGTAGACTTATTCATTTATTACAAAGTGCTGTGGGCTCGAACTCTTATAGTGCTTATAAGAAATATGTTGAAGGGATATATAATCTGCCACCAATAAATCTTCGAGATTTAATTGATTTCAGAAAAAAGAAATTAGGTGGTGCCATAGAATTATCAGAAGTTGAACCTATAGAAAAAATTTTAAAGAGATTTGGCAGTGGGAGTATGTCTCATGGAGCATTATCTAAGGAGGCACATGAAACTCTAGCTATTGGAATGAATAGAATTAAAGGTGCATCTTGTAGCGGAGAGGGTGGTGAAGATGAAAAAAGATTTAAAGTTATGGATGACGGAGATTGTGCAAACTCAAGAGTAAAACAAATTGCTTCAGCAAGATTTGGAGTAACAGTTAATTATTTGAATAATTGTAACGAAATTGAGATAAAGATTGCTCAAGGAGCAAAACCTGGTGAAGGTGGCCAATTGCCTGGTTTCAAAGTTACAAATGAAATAGCTCGATTAAGACATTCAACCCCCGGAGTAACATTGATTTCTCCACCACCACATCACGATATTTACTCGATCGAAGATTTAGCTCAATTAATCTATGATTTAAAGCAAATAAATCCAAAGGCCAGAATTGGTGTAAAGTTAGTTGCGTCCTCTGGTGTTGGAACAATTGCAGCAGGAGTAGCGAAAGCAAAGGCAGATATTATTTTAATTTCAGGTCATAATGGTGGGACAGGAGCAACCCCACAAACAAGTGTAAAATATGTTGGAATACCATGGGAAATGGGCCTTACAGAGGCTAATCAAGTTCTTACTCTTAACAACTTAAGACACAAAGTTACTTTAAGAACAGATGGTGGTATTAAAACTGGTAGAGATGTAGTTATTGCTGCAATGATGGGAGCAGAGGAGTATGGGGTAGCAACAACTGCTTTAGTTGCAATGGGATGCATTATGGTGAGACAATGTCATTCTAACACTTGTCCAGTTGGCGTATGTACACAAGATGAAAAATTAAGAGAAAAATTTACTGGTACCCCAGACAAAGTAGTAAATTTATTTACTTTCATTGCTTCAGAGGTAAGAGAAATTTTAGCAAAACTGGGCTTTAAATCTTTGAATGATATTATTGGAAGGACAGATTTATTGATGCAGGTAAATAAAGCCTCACCTAATTTAGACGACTTAGATTTAAATCCTTTATTCGTTCAGGCAGATCCTGGTAATAACAAAAGATATTGTGAGGCTCAAAATATAAATGAAGTTCCTAAAACATTGGATCAAGAAATTTGGCCTGACATAGAAAAATCATTAGATAATTCAGAAAAAGTTGAAAAAGAATTTATTATCAAAAATACAAATAGGGCAGTTGGCACAAGAATTTCTCATTATCTTTATAAGAAGTATGGTTATGAAAAATTAAATGACAATTTCCTTACATTAAATTTCAAAGGTTCTGCAGGTCAATCTTTTGGAGCTTTTTCATCTAAAGGTTTGAAATTAAATCTTAAAGGAGATGCAAATGATTATGTTGGAAAAGGATTATCAGGAGCAACGATTTCAATAAAACTTTCGGATGAAAGTAATTTAATATCAAATGAAAATACAATTATTGGAAATACAGTTTTATATGGAGCTACATCTGGTAAATTATTTGCTGCAGGCCAAGCAGGGGATAGGTTTGCAGTTAGAAACTCAGGCGCAATGACAGTTATAGAAGGATGTGATTCAAACGGCTGTGAATATATGACTGGAGGAACCGTTGTTATTCTTGGTGATGTGGGTGATAATTTTGCTGCTGGTATGACAGGGGGAATGGCTTTTATTTATGATAAATCTAAAAAACTTGAAAATAAAATTAATCCAGACTCTGTTGTTTGGCAAAGTGTTGAAACAGATTATTGGAATAATTTTTTAATGAAATTGGTAAAAGAACACTCGGAGGAAACTGAGTCTAAAATATCTAAAGAAATCTTAAACAATTTTACTGAAGAAGTTAAAAATTTTGTCCAAGTTTGTCCAAAAGAAATGTTAAATAAACTTAAAAATCCTATAAGCTTAAAATCAAAAATAAAACAAGTTAGTTAATAATTAATTTTAATTCATTCTTTAAAATTTTTAACCATTGAGGTGAAGATAAACTATGGTCTCCGTTTTTAACTATAACTAATTTTTTCTTCGATTTTTTGAATATATTTAAAACTTTTTTTGAATAAGTGACTGGAACAGATTTATCTTTACTTCCATGAACCATTGTTACATTAATTTTTTGATAAATTTTTTTATGAATTACTTTATTTTTTTTTCCATCTCGAATTAGTTGATATGTAATAGGATATTCATAATCACCATGTTTTAAGTGAATTATTCCTTTTTTTTTAATCTCTCTTTTTTGTTTTTTTGTAAATTTGTCCCACATAAGTTTCTCTAGAAACTCTGGCGCAGACCCTATTCCCAAAAAACCTTTAATCTGTTTTTTGAAATTTTGAAATTGAATTAAAGAAATCCATGCGCCCATACTAGAACCAATCAAAATTATTTCATTTTTCTTTACAATTCTTTTAATCAAAATTGAAGTTTCCTTCGACCATTTTGAAATATTTCCATTTGTAAATTTACCAGAAGATTTTCCATGGCCAGAGTATTCAAGAGCCAAAAACCCAAGTTTATTTTTTTTTGCAAATTCATAAAAAAATTTTGGTTTTAAGCCCTCTAAATCTGACATAAATCCATGAAGAAAAACTATGAATTTACTTTTCTTTTTAAAAATCTTTAAATATCTAATTTTTTTGTTATTTGTAATTTTAATGTGACTAAAGTTAGCCATAAAAGTTTATTAGTTTTATTGATTATTATATAATCATATCAAATGTCTTCTAATTTAAAAGTTTTACAAGTGATCCCAAGGCTGGGATTTGGTGGAGCTGAAACAGGCTGTTATGATATTGCTCATTATTTGCCTGAAAATAATTGTGAATCCTTTATCGTCACTAGTGGAGGAGAATTAATAAAATTTATAGATAAAAAAAAAGTAAAATTAATTCGATTACCTGTGCACAGCAAGAATCCTATTTTAATTCTATTTAATTCAATTTTTTTAGCTGTAATTATTTTGTATTATAATATTTCTATAGTTCATGCTCGGAGTCGTGCTCCCGCCTGGTCGTGCTTATTCGCAACAAAAATTACTGGAAGAAAATTTGTAACAACTTTTCATGGAACATATAATTTTAGTGGAAAAATTAAAAAATTTTATAACTCAATAATGGTAAGGTCAAATTTGATTATAGCTGGTTCAAATTTTATATTTTCACATATAAAAGAAAATTATTCAGATCTCATAGATAAAAAAAAAAAATTATTAGTCATTTTTAGAGGTATTAATATTGATTATTTTGACTCAACTACAAAAATAGAAACTGACGAAAAAAAACTTCTTAAAAGGTGGGGAATAGAAAAAGATAAAAAAATTATTCTTATGCCAGGCAGACTTACTTCGTGGAAAGGTCAAGAATTATTTTTAGATGCAATTAATTTAGTAAATAAAGAACTTGGATATGAAGCTTTTTATGCCGTAATTTTAGGTAGTGACCAAGGAAGAGATTTATATAAAAAAAAGTTAATTAGATTAACTGAACAATATAGAATTACAAAACAAGTAAAATTTATTGATCATTGTAATGATATGGCTCTGGCATATAAAGTTTCGGATATAATTGTTTCAGCTTCGATTGAGCCTGAGGCTTTTGGAAGAGTTGCAGTCGAGTCACAATCTATGCAAAAAATTATCATTGCTAGTAATATTGGAGGGTCAAACGAAACTATTATTGATAACAAAACTGGTTTATTATTTAAATCTGGTGACCCTAACTCTCTGTGTAAAAAAATTATTCAAGCGATAACTATGGATGAAACTTTATTGAAAAATATAGGTAATGAGGGTAGAAAAAACATCATGAAAAAATTTAATGTTGAAAAAATGTGTTTTTCTACATATTCAGAATATAAAAGATTACTAAAATAAATGCCTACAATAAAATTACCAGATGGAAAAAATCTAAAATTTTCAAAAAATGTAACAGGTTTAGAAGTTGCAGAAAAAATTAGTAAGTCCCTTGCAAAACAAGCAATGGTTATTGGTGTTGATGGAGAATTAAAGGATCTTAATTATTTGATTGAAAAAGATTGTTCAATAAAAATTTTTACCTCAAAGAATGAGGAAGGCTTAGATACTATTAGACATGATACAGCTCATATTTTAGCCATGGCTGTACAAGAGCTTTTTCCTGGAACACAGGTTACTATAGGCCCTGTTATTGAGAACGGTTTTTATTATGACTTTGCAAGAAAAGAACCATTCACAGAAGATGATCTAAAAAAGATTGAAGCAAAAATGAAAGAAATTGTCGATAGAGATGAAATCACTAAAAGAGAAGTATGGAGCCGTGATAAGGCAATAAAACATTTTAAAAAAAAAGGAGAAATTTATAAAGCGGAACTTATAGAAAGTATTCCTGCGGGAGAAGACGTTTCAATATATTTTCATGGAGAATGGCATGACTTATGTAGAGGACCACATTTATCTTCAACAGGAAAAATTGGAAAATATTTTAAATTGACAAAAGTTTCAGGAGCTTATTGGAGAGGTGATTCAAACAATGAAATGCTTCAGAGAATATATGGAACAAGCTGGGCAAGTCAAAAAGATCTGGATGTTTATTTGGAAAGAATTGAAGAAGCTGAAAAGAGAGATCATAGAAAATTAGGGAAAGAAATGGATTTGTTTCATTTTAGAGAAGAAAGTCCTGGATCGGTTTTTTGGCATGAGAAAGGCTGGGCTTTATTTCAAAAATTGATCAATTATATGAGAATGAAACAAGACTCTGCAGGCTATAAAGAAATTAATACTCCTGAAGTTTTAGATAGAAGTTTGTGGGAGAAATCTGGTCACTGGGAAAAATTTGGAGCAAATATGTATACATCAACTACTCCAGATGAAAAAATATTTGCAATCAAACCAATGAATTGTCCAGGTTGTGTAGAAGTTTTTAATCAAGGTTTAAAAAGTTATAAAGACTTGCCATTAAAAATGTCTGAGTTTGGAAAAGTCCATCGCTATGAACCTTCAGGTGCACTTCATGGATTGTTAAGAGTAAGAGCTTTTACCCAAGATGATGCTCATATATTTTGTACTGAAGACCAGATAACAGAGGAATGTCTGACTGTAACTAATCTTATTTTAGAAATTTACAAAGATCTTGGTTTTGAAAATGTTATTCTTAAATATTCTGACAGACCAGATTTGAGAGTTGGTACTGATAGTGTATGGGATAAAGCAGAAGCGGCGTTACTAGAGGCAGTAAAAGCAACCAAATTAGAATATACTATCAATAAAGGTGAGGGAGCATTTTATGGACCAAAAATTGAGTTTGTTCTAAGAGATGCGATAGGAAGAGATTGGCAGTGTGGAACTTTACAAGTTGATTTTAATTTGCCTGGTAGATTAGGAGCTTCATATGTTGATAAAAATGGAACAAAAAAAATTCCAGTAATGTTACATAGAGCTCTATTCGGTTCTCTAGAAAGATTTATTGGGATTTTAATTGAAAATTATGCTGGTAAATTCCCATTTTGGATCTCTCCATTGCAAACAGTTGTTATTCCAATCTCAGAGGACTTTAATGACTATGCTATTAAAGTGTCTGATCAAATTAAACAAGTTGGTATTAGTTCATTTGTAGATTTGAAAAACCAGAACTTGAATAATAAAATTAGAGATCATTCATTAGCTAAAATCCCTCTTTTGCTAATTTGTGGTAAAAAAGAAGTTGACTCTAACTCAGTAACTATTAGAAGATTGGATTCGAATAAACAAGAAAATATGGAACTAAAAAAATTCTTAAAAACATTCTCTGCTTTAAACAAAGCATCCTCAAATTAAGTGGCAGATTTTAAACAAAATTATTTTCAAAAGAGAACTAAAGACAAAGGGCCAAGGTTTAATAATAGAATTTCATCACCAGAAGTCCAGGTGATAGCAAGTGATGGTGAAAACTTGGGAACAATAAATACGAATGAAGCAATTTCTATGGCAAAGAACCAAGGACTAGATTTAATTGAAATTGCTCCAAATGTGAATCCCCCAGTTTGCAAAATCATGGATATGGGAAAATATAAATATGATGCTCAAAAAAAAGCTAACCTTGCTAGAAAAAAACAAAAAATTGTTCTTTTAAAAGAAATTAAAATGAGACCAGTGACCGAGACACATGATTATGAGTTTAAAGTTAAAAATGCAAAAAAATTTATAGCTAAAGGAGATAAGGTAAAATTTACAATTAAATTCAAAGGTCGAGAGCTTCAACATTCACACTTAGGGAATGAGCTAATGAATAAAATTAAAGAGGACATGAAAGAAATTGGTAAAGTAGAAATGCACCCCAAATTTGATGGTAAACAAATGATCATGGTTATTCAGCCCATATAAGGTTTAATAGAGGTTGTAAATTATTATCATTATATGTATAACCTCGCTCAATTATGCCAAAATTAAAAACTAAAAGTTCAGCAAAAAAAAGATTTAAAATATCGGCTAGAGGTAAAGTTATTATGTCTCAAGCTGGTAAGAGACATGGTATGATTAAGAGATCGAATTCTCAAATAAGAAAATTAAGAGGCACAACTACCATGACTAAACAAGATGGAAAAATAGTAAAATCATACATGCCTTACAGTTTAAGAGGTTAAAATGGCAAGAGTAAAAAGAGGTGTAACAAGTAAAGCTAAACATAAAAAAGTTCTTAAGGCTGTAAAAGGTCAATGGGGCAGAAGAAAAAATACTATAAGAGTTGCTAGACAAGCAATGGAAAAAGCTATGCAATACGCCTACAGAGATCGAAGAAATAAAAAAAGAGAATTTAAATCACTTTGGATACAAAGAATTAATGCCGGAGTAAGAGCCGAAGGTCTAACATATTCAAAATTTATTAATGGTTTGAATAAATGTGGAGTTAAAATTGATAGAAAAATTCTAGCTGAAATAGCTTATGATAGTCCAGAAGCCTTTAAAACTATAGTTCAAAAAGCTCAATCCGCTTTAAATTAATCTTCACTATTGTTTTATTTTTCTGAGGAAATAATCTGTAAAAATGTCAGATCTAAAAAAAATTAAAGACGAATTTTTATCAAAATTAAGATCTAAACTAGATCTTTCAGAAGTTAATAAAATAAAGTCAGATTTGTTTAGTAAGAATGGTTTAATAACTAATCAATTTAAAAAGATAGGATCAATTCCTGAGTCTGAAAGAAAAAAGTATGCCACTGATTTGAATGCCATTAAGGATGAATTACAGGATTTAATTACTTTAAAGTTAAATGAAATCGAAACTTTGGAAGTTAATGAAAAATTGCAAAATGAAAAAGTTGATGTAACATTACCAGAAAGACCAATTGCAAGGGGAAAGATACATCCAGTATCACAAACTATAGATGAAATTTCCTCAATATTTTCTGAGATAGGATTCAGTGTTGAAGAAGGTCCAGATGTCGAAAATGAATATAATAACTTTACTGCATTAAATACTCCAGAACATCATCCAGCAAGAGATATGCATGATACATTTTATCTAGATGAAAAAAAACAAAAGTTATTAAGAACACATACTTCACCGGTACAAATTAGAACAATGCTTAAAGATAAACCGCCTTTCAAAATAATAGCACCTGGAAGAACATATAGGTCCGATAGTGATCAAACTCATTCACCAATGTTTCACCAAGTAGAGGGTTTACATATTGATAAAAATATTAACATGGGAGATTTAAAGGGATGTTTGAATTATTTTATAAAAGAATTTTTTGAAGTTGACAAAATCAAGATGAGATTTAGACCTAGCCATTTTCCATTCACCGAACCATCAGCTGAAGTAGATATAGGTTATAAGATTAAAGATGGCAAAATTATTATTGGTGAAGGTGATCAATGGCTTGAGATTCTAGGATGTGGAATGGTTCATCCAAATGTTTTGAAAAATGTAAAAGTTGATCCAAATAAGTTTCAAGGTTATGCATTTGGAATTGGTATAGATAGATTAGCAATGTTAAAATACGGAATAAATGATCTAAGAGCTTTTTTTGAGTGTGATTATAGATGGTTAAATCATTTTGGATTTGATCCCTTAGACGTGCCAACTAACTATAGAGGCTTAAGTAGATGAAGATCACATTTGATTGGTTGAAAGATCACTTAAAGACCAGTTTTAAAGAGAAAAATCTTTTAGAACAACTCACAAATATTGGTCTCGAGGTAGAAAGTGTAGAAAATCTATCTGTCGAAAATGAGTTATTTAAAGTAGCAAAAATTATTAAAACCGAAAAACACCCAAATGCTGATCGACTTAAAATTTGCGAAGTTAATGTAGGAGAAAAAGATTTAAAAAAAGTGGTCTGTGGAGCTGAAAATGCAAAAGAGGGATTAATTACAATTTATGCTCCCCCAGGAGCAATTATTCCTAAAACTAAAACAAAATTGGTAGCAGCAAAGATAAGAGGTGTTACTTCTCATGGAATGCTTTGTTCTGAATCTGAATTAAATTTATCAGATGAAAGCGATGGTATTATAGAATTATCAAAAACTCAGTATGATAAAAATATTGGTAAGAGTTATTATACAAAATCAAAATCAAAATCAAATTTAATTGATTTATCTATTACCCCAAATAGACCTGACTGTCTTGGTGTTAGAGGAATAGCCAGAGATCTAGCAGCTTCAGGTTTTGGTAAAATTAAAGATTTTAAAGAAAAAAAAATTAAATCAAAAATAAAACAAACCTTAAAAGTAAAAATAAAAAAAGAGAAAGGTCAAGGATGTGTTACTTTTGGAAGCTGTTTAATTACTAATGTAAAAAATACTGAAAGCCCTCAATGGCTAAAAGATAAATTGATTTCAGTAGGTCAAAAACCAATTTCAGCAATAGTCGATATAACTAATTATATTATGCTTGATATAAATCGTCCACTACATGCATACGATGCTAATAAAATTGAAAAGGGGATCGTTGTTCGAAATTCCAAATCTGGAGAAGAATTTACAGCTTTGGACAATAAAAACTACAAATTAGAAAATGGTATGTGTGTTATAAGCGATAACAAAGGCGTTTTAGGACTAGGAGGAATAATTGGAGGAACAAGATCGGGTACAGAATTTGACACAAAAAATATATTATTAGAGTCAGCTTATTTTGAGCCAAAATCAATCAGAAAAACTGCAAGAAAATTAAATCTTGATACGGACGCAAAATTTAGATTTGAGAGAGGAATTGATCCATTATCTATTGAAGATGGCCTTAATAAAGCAGCATCATTAATTAAACAAATATGTGGTGGTGAGGTTAGCAAAATTGATATTCAAAAAATTGAAAACTTTAAAACTAAAATTATCAAATTTGATCCTAATTTATTTGAAAAGGTGTCTGGGTTTAAAATTTCTATAAAAAAAATGATTAAAATTTTGGAGGATCTTGGTTTTAAATTAAAAAAAGAAAAAAAATATTTAAAACTAATAGTTCCATCATGGAGACCGGACATTTCACTTGCAATTGATGTAGTGGAAGAATTAGTGAGAATAAATGGATATGATCAAATAAAAATTATTGAACCAGGAAAAGAAAGATATAAACCGACTTTAAATAAATCACAAAAATTATTTCATTTTTTACAAAGAGCAGTAGCGACCAAAGGTTATTTTGAAACAATCACTTGGTCATTTACTGATCCAAAATACAACAACATGTTCAGGGAAAAGAAGAAAGAAATTAAGATTGTTAATCCTATTAGTACTGAAGTTGGAGTTTTAAGAAATTCAATTTTTTCAAATTTAATTTTTCACATGCATAAAAACTTAAATAGAGATATTAAAGATTTATCTTTGTTTGAAATCGGACCAATTTTTAATGGCTCAAATCCCGGTGAACAAGAGACAGTTCTAGGTGGATTGCGATCTGGAAAAATCTCAAGATTATCTTGGATAGAAAATGATCGAAATGTAGATATATTTGATGTCAAAAAAGATATTATTCAAACATTAATTGAAGCTGGTTATCAAAGATCTAAGATTAATATAGATGACATAACTCCTAATTATTACCATCCTGGTAAATCTGGAAGAATTTTTTTAAATAAAGATAAAGATAAAGTTGTTGGATATTTTGGAGAAATTCATCCAAATGTGATTAAAAAAATTGATATTAAAACAGAAGCTTTAGTAGGTTTTGAAATATTTGTTGATAATCTCAAAATACCTAAAAAATTATTAAAAGACCAAAAAAATGTATTTAAAGTTTCAGATTTTCAAAAGTCGGAGAGAGATTTTGCTTTTATAATTGATAAAAACTTTAAATCTCAGGAGTTAATAGAAATTATCTCTAGTGTTAATCCAGAACTTATTAGCAATGTAGATATATTTGATGTTTATGAAGGTGAAAATATTCCAAATAATAAAAAATCCATAGCAATAAATATAAGTATTCAATCATTAGAAAAGCCACTCAAAGATGAAGATTTAGAGAAGGTGAATAGTTTAATAATCGATACGATTGAAAAAAAAACTGGTGCTAAAATAAGATCCTAAAATAAAATGAGCAATATTGAAAATATTAGAAATTTTGCAATCATAGCTCATATAGATCATGGAAAATCAACAATAGCAGATAGAATTATTCACAAATGTGGTGGATTATCCGAGAGAGAAATGAAGGAACAAGTTTTGGATTCAATGGATATTGAAAGAGAAAGAGGTATTACAATCAAAGCTCAGACAGTTAAATTAAATTATAAAGCCAAAAATGGAAATAATTATATTTTGAATATTATTGATACACCTGGACACGTAGATTTTAGTTACGAAGTGAGTAGATCTCTTTATGCATGTGAAGGATCAATATTAATTGTTGATAGTACTCAAGGAGTTGAGGCGCAAACTTTAGCAAATGTTTATCAAGCTTTGGATATTAATCATGAAATCATTCCTGTGCTGAATAAAATAGATTTAGCAGCATCAGATCTTGATAGAACAAAAAAACAAATTGAGGATGTTATAGGTATCGATACTGACAATGCTGTTCCATGTTCTGGAAAAACAGGTCAAGGTATTGATGATATTTTAGAACAAATAATTCATAAACTACCAGGACCCAAAGGAGAAACTAACGAAAACCTAAAATGTTTATTGGTTGATAGCTGGTACGATACTTACTTAGGTGTAGTTATATTAGTTAGAGTAATAGATGGTAAAATAAGAAAAAATATGAGAATTAAAATGCTTTCTACAAATCAAGATTATGTAGTGGAAAAAGTAGGTATATTTACTCCAAAGGCAAAAGATATTGAGGAGTTAAATTCTGGAGAGATTGGTTTTATTACTACTGGTATAAAAGTTTTATCAGACACAAAAGTTGGTGACACTATTTGTGACGCTACAAAGCCCTTAGTTGAAGCTCTTCCTGGATTTAAACCAAGTAAGCCAGTTGTATTTTGTGGATTATTTCCTGTAGACAGCTCTGAATACCAAAAATTAAAAGATGGCTTAGCTAAATTACAATTGAATGACTCAAGCTTTTCATTTGAAGCTGAATCTTCATCGGCACTGGGCTTGGGATTCAGATGTGGATTTTTAGGGTTGCTACATCTTGAAATTGTTACTGAAAGATTAGAAAGAGAATTTGATGTAAATTTATTAACAACTACCCCTGGTGTTGTTTATAAGGTTAAATTAAATAATGAAAAAATTATTGATTTACAGAATCCATCAAGTCTACCTGATCCAACCATTATAAATTCTATTGAGGAACCATGGATTAAGGCAACTATAATTACTCCAGATCAATACCTTGGCTCAATAATTAAGTTATGCCAAGATAAAAGAGGAATTCAATTAAATTTGAGTTATTCAGGTAATAGGGCTGTATTAATTTATGAGCTACCATTAAATGAAGTTGTTTTCGACTTTAATGATAGAATTAAGTCAATGACAAGTGGTTATGCAAGTTTTGATTATGAAATAATTGAACACAGAGAAGGAGATTTAGTTAAGCTTGGTATTTTGGTAAATAGTGAGCCAGTCGATGCTCTTGCTATGATGATTCATAAGGATTTTGCTCAAAAAACAGGTAGAGAAGTTTGTGAAAAATTGAAAGATTTAATACCAAGACATAATTTTATGATTCCTATACAGGCTGCTATAGGAGGAAAAATTATAGCGAGAGAAACCATCAAAGGTTTTAAAAAGGATGTATTAACAAAAATTCATGGCGGGGGTGCAACAGACAGAAAAAGAAAATTGCTTGAAAAACAAAAAAAAGGAAAAGCTAGATCTAAACAGTTTGGAAAAGTAGAAATACCTCAAGAGGCCTTCATAGGTGTTTTAAAAATTAACAATAGAGAATAAAGTTAAAAATGAGAAATAAAATAATCGATTGTATAACTTTTTTTCAAGAAAATAGACATTTCGATTTAAGATACAACATACTAAAGAATGTTATTGACAAATTTTTAGTCTGCGAGTCAGTTTATGATCACAGAGGAAATCAAAAATCAATCAATTTTAATCATCAAAAATACAAAAATAATGATCAAATTCAGCACGTAGTATACAAAAAAGAATTTCCAAAAAATAATGATCCTTGGAAAAATCAAGCAATACAAAGAGAATTTATACTTGAAAATTTAGATTCAGTGGATCAAAATGATTATATTTTGTTTTCTGATCCTGACGAAATTCCTAATCCAAAATTACTTAAAGATTTAAAACTTAAAAAAAAATTTGGTATTTTTTTTCAAAAAATATTTTCATATAAGTTAAATTTATTCAACCCTCATGAAAGTCCTTGGGAAGGCACTAGAGTATGTAGAAAAAAAGATTTAAAATCAATTGATTGGCTTAGACAAAAAGTTGTAGCAAAAAATTTACGATATCCATTTTGGAGAATAGATAAAGAAAAAAGCATCCAAATACTCAATGATGGTGGATGGCATTTTAGTTATCTTTTGAAACCTGAAGAAATATCAAAAAAATTTAAGAGTCTAGCAGAAACTTCATGGGATAATGATAAATTTTCTAACCTAGAAACAATTAAAGAGAAAATTGATAAAAAAATTGACCTTTTTAACAGGGGTCATATTTATCATAAAATTGAAATTGATAACGATTACCCAGATTATATTTTGAAGAATAAAGATGAGCTTGAAGAATGGATAATATAAAATTTAAATTATGAGAGAATTATTAAATGAAAAATATCATGATTTGGATAAATTTATAATAGACAATAAAGATAATTATATAAATGCAAATCCATTTCCAAATATAGTAATAGATGATTTTTTTGATGATAATTTCTTAAATAGCGTTTTAAATGAATTTCCTAATCTTTCAAAAAAGCAAAATACCGATTCTTATTTGAACCAAAACGAAATTAAATTTGCAAATAATCTTTATAATGATTTTCCTAAAAATATTAAATTAATATTTGATTTTTTAAATTCAAATTATTTTGTAGATTTTCTGCAAAAAATTACAAATATTCGTGAAAAATTAATTATTGATGAAAAATTAAATGGTGGAGGTCTTCATGAAATTAAAAAGGGTGGTTTACTTAAAATTCATTCAGATTTTAATCGTCATCCAATATTAAATCTTGATAGAAGATTAAATGTATTAGTATATTTAAACAAAGAATGGAGTGAAGACTATGGTGGTCATTTGCAATTATGGGATAGAGAAATGCAAAAATGTGAAAAAAAAATTTTACCAATATTTAACAGAATTGTTATATTCTCAACGACCGATTACAGCAATCATGGACATCCTGATCCACTAAAATGTCCTGATATAAGATCAAGAAAATCTTTAGCAACATACTATTATTCTGATGGTAGACCTTTAAATGAAGTTGATAAAATGTATGTAAAAAATAGGACTTATTTTAAAAATCGTGTTGGACATATTAATGAAACATTTCAAAATGATACTAGCTTCAAAAGATTTTTGAGAAGTTTCAGTTTTTATCAAAAAGTTAAAGAATTCGAAAAAAAATTTTTAAGATTTAAACTATTCAAAAAAAAAAAATAGAAATGAATTTGAATTGGAGAGGTGGCCGAGTGGTTGAAGGCGCACGCTTGGAAAGCGTGTATAGAGGAAACTCTATCATGGGTTCGAATCCCATTCTCTCCGCCATTCCGTTTAATATTTTCTTAAAATATTTTTTATTGATTATAAATAAAGTTTGCTTATTTATATTTAGTTATATAAAACTTTTGAATGTTAAATGTTCACGAAATAAGATCTTCAAAATTCAAAAAAACTTTAAGAGGAATATTTAATTTTTTAGGATTAGAAATTAGAAGAAAAAATTCTTGGTATGAAAAATATCGAGATTCTGTTGTTGAAATTGATAAAAATCTTGAAAAAATTTTAAAAAGAAGTGAAAATTATATAAATGCTTCTTTACCGAATAGATGGGGAATTATTCAATCTTTACAACATGTGAAAAGAAATAAAATTAAAGGTGATATTGTAGAAACAGGTGTTTTTCATGGAGGTGGAATAATTTTTTTAAATGATATCTTAAATTACTTAAAACTAAAAAAAACTATTTGGGGGTATGATACATTTGAAGGAATACCAAGCATAAATTTGAAAAAAGATAGGATCTTAGGTTCAAAAAAAATTAAGCAAGTAGAAAAAAAAGATAATATGGATAAGAACATATATCCAACATTAGCTACGGTAAAAAATAATTTAAAAAAAAACAATGTTAAAAATCAAATTAATTTAATTGAAGGAGATACAAAAAAAACTTTAAAAATAAAGAAACATCTACCCAAAAAAATATCATTTTTAAGACTAGATACTGATTTTTATGAATCTACTTTAAATGAGCTAAAAACACTTTATCCCAAAATTTCAAAGAACGGCATATTAATGATTGATGATTATGGCCATCATGTGGGATGCAGAAAAGCTGTAGATGAATATTTTAGAAATAAAAAAATTTGGTTACACAGAATAGATTATACAGCTAGACTTATAATTAAAAAAGATTGATTTCATAACCATACTTTTTTTATTTTTTTTGAATAAGATTAAAGTTAAAATTAAAGTTAAAAAGAAAACAATTTTTTATATGAATAATGAAATTACTACAATCATTACTTTATATAAAACACCTTTGAGCAAATTAAGAAATTTAAATCAGTATAAAAATTTTAATCCTATTTTTTTTGAGCAAAATGGATCCTTAAAAAACGAAGAAGAACTGAAAGATATTTTAAAATTTCAATTTAAATATTTTTTTTCAGAAAAAAATATAGGTTTAAGCAAATCTTCAAATTATCTTTTATCAAAAGTAGAAACAAAGTTTTGTTTGTTTACACAGGCTGATATAAACATAGATGAGAGCTCTATTAAAAAACTTAGAGCTGGATTCGATATCGATAAAGATATAATTTTTGTTGCACCAACATACTCAGAAAATAGTGAAAATAAAAAAATATCTTTTTCAAAAAAAATAAATTTAGCCTGTGTTCTTTGTGATGTAGAAAAATTGAAAAAAATCGGATTTTTTGATGAGGACTTTTTTCTTTATTGGGAAGATATAGATTTAATGGATAGAGTAAATAAGACAGAATATAAAATGATAACTATTCCAGGTTTATCGATTTCACATGATGTGAGTAATTCGTCCTCAGTCAATATTAAAACTGAATTAATTAGAAATTTAAATTTCACATATGGTGATTTAGTTTATCAGTTTAAAAGAAAAAAATTAAAAAATATCAAAATTTTCAGAAAAATTATTACAAATTTTTTTTTATTTTTCTTTAATATTTTGAAATTTCAATTAAAAACATCAATCATAAATTTAGCTGTATTTTATGGAGTAATAAAATTTTTGATTTATTTAATGAAGTCATTGTATAGATAATTGATTATGAAAAAATTTTTGGATTTAGGATTACATCCATTAGCAAATTCATATTTAACAAAAAAAAATTTAAATTTGAAAGAAAAAAAATTTAGGCTAGAAGTTGGTTTTGATCCAGAAAATTATCTAGTTTCAATATTAAATACAGTGTCAAAAGAGAAAATGTTTAATAAAGATTACCCATATAAATCATCTGAGTCATTTACAATGAAAAATTCATTTCGTAATTTATCAAAAAAAATTAAGAAAGTTTTTAAGCCAAAAAAAATACTAGAAATTGGAAGTAATGATGGAGCATTTATTAAGAATTTTAAAAAAAATCATGTCATAGGAGTAGAACCGTGTAAAAATTTAGCATTAATTACAAAAAAAAAAGGTTTTAAAATATTTTCTGATTATTGGAATTTTGATTTAGCAAAAAAAATAAAAAAGAGAAATAATATAGATCTAATCTATTCTGCTAACACCTTGAGCCACATTAAGAATTATAATGAGATATTTAAAGCTATAAAGTTTACTCTAAGTGATAAGGGAGTTTTGATTCTGGAAGATCCCTCATTACTCGAGTGTCTAAAAAAGGGTGCTTATGACCAATTTTATTGTGAACATATTTATGTTTTTTCAACAATTGCAGTAAATAAGATTTTAAAAAAATTTAATTTGGAAATATTTGATATTGAGAATACCAAAACACACGGTGGCTCTAATCGATATTATATTAAAAAAATTAACAATAATTTTTATCAAATCTCAAAAAATGTTAAAAAGAATATTAATGATGAAAAAAAATTTGGATTACACAAATTTTCTACTTACATGAAATTTGCAAATAAAGTCAAAAATTCAAAAAAAAAATTAAACGAGATAGTGAGAAAAATTAAACAAAAACAAGGTAATATAATTGGTTATGGTGCAACAGCTAAATCGTGTACTGTTTTAAATTATTGTAATATAAATTACAAAACAATTGATTTTTTTTATGACACGACTTCTTATAAAATAAACAAATATTTACCAGGTAGTAAAATTCAGATAAGAAAATATAAAAAATTAGACTTTAAAAAAAATTATTATGTTTTTTTAGGTGCTTGGAATTTTAAAGACGAAATATTCAAAAAAGAGAGGACTTTTATTAAGTCTGGTGGGAAATTTATAACTCATATTCCACACCCAAATATCATTTAATATCGCTAAAATTTAATCCATTTTTATCTTTATCAGATAGCAAAGGCTTTTTGATTTTCCAATTAATTTTTAATTGTGGATCATCCCATTTGATAGTTGTTTCACTTTCTTTATGTCTGTAATTAGTGCATTTATAAAATACACCACATACCTTAGACAAACATAAAAAACCATGAGCAAAGTTTTCTGGAATGTATAGAGAAAAATCAGAATTTTGAGATATCTGTATTGCAAAATGTTTACCATATGTAGGTGACTTTTTTCTAAGATCAACAACTACATCTAAAATTTTTCCTTGTACTACAGTTATAATTTTTGCTTGAGGTCTTTTTTTTTGTAAATGAAGTCCTCTAAGAGTATTTTTTTTTGAAAATGAAAAACAATCAAAGATGAATTTTTTTTTGGTAACATTACTTTTTTCAACTTCTTTAAAAAAACCTCTTCTATCTGCATGTATTTTAGTTTTGATGAGAACCAAACCTTTTATTTTTGTTTTAATTATTTTCATTAATAAAATTTTTTTTGTATTTTACTTATTATATCGGTTTGAGGTTTCCATTTAGGTAAAACTTTTAATGATGAGTTTTGAAATTTCAATATTTTTTCATTTCTATATTTTATCATAAGCTTTTTTTTTAATTTATCATTAATTTTTGAGATTAGATAAGCAATCTCATAATTTTTTTTTTGTTTAAGACAATAATCTCCTGGTTTGACTTTATTTTTAAGAATTATCATAATTGCATTTATAATATCATTTACATGAATTATATTTAGTTGAAGTTTTTTTGAATTTATTGTTGTTGCTTTATTTTGTTTGTAATTTTTTATCAGAGTTGGTATTAACTTTTTTCTAAAATCTTTTTCATGAAAACTTTCATAAAATTTCAAATTATATAGATTTAATTTTTTATTTTTTAAATAATAATAATTCAGTATCATTTCAAAAGCTGACTTTGTAGATGCATAAAAATTTTTTGGTGAATAAGTTTTACCATCGGAATGTTGCATCATAGTTCCAAAATTGATAATTTTTTTTACTTTTAAAAAAATACTATCGGTTATGATAGTTGGAAAATAGATGTTAGATCTTATAAATTTTGAAATTTCAAAATGAGTGTGATCATTTTTATATAAAGTCGCAAAGTTAATAAAAAAATCGATTTTTTTTTTTTTTAATTTTTTATTTAATAGATATTCATTACTGAAAAAAATTGTTTCATAAGTATCTTTATATTTTTTTCTCAATTGATTTAACGATTTATTGTTTCTATTTTTATTTCTTAAGACATCTATTACTTTAAAATTTTCCGATAAAATAAATCTTAAAAATATATTTCCAATAAATCCAGATGAGCCAGTTAATAATATAGTTTTTAATTTCAAAATTATAGCTTTTTTAAATAATTACTGTATTCACAATTACCGTAAAATTTTATATTTTCATTAATGTTTTTTTTGTTTATCCAATTTTTCATAAGTGAAATTTCTTCTAAACAAGCTATTTTAATATTTTGAACCTCTTCGACTGATTTAACATAATTAGAAATGTTATTTAAATCTTTTATTTTACCTGCGTCTGACCAAATTGCTCCTCTTCCTATTAATTCAAATTTTAATTTGTTTAGTTTTTTATATTTTTTTAATAGGTCGGTTATTTCTAATTCGCCTCTTTTTGATGGTTTTAATTCTTTAGAAAATTTGCAAACATTTTTATCAAAAAAATATAGACCAGTAATAGCCTTGTTAGAAATGAAAGTTTTTGGTTTTTCAACGATATTTTGAATTTTATTCTT
This sequence comes from Pelagibacteraceae bacterium AG-447-E22, assembly GCA_003212295.1. GTDB lineage: Bacteria > Pseudomonadota > Alphaproteobacteria > Pelagibacterales > Pelagibacteraceae > Pelagibacter. The sequence goes on from QCQC01000016.1 coordinate 22,603, forward strand.
TTTTAATTTTGCTACTCCATAATTTTCTGGATTTGAAACATCTTTTAAAAATATTCTTGCACCATTTGTATGCGCTGAAGATTTTTCTAATGTTTTTGTTAAATTTTGCCCGTAAAAAAAATTATCACCTAATATTAAAGCTACATTATCTCCACTAATAAATTTTTCTCCTAAAATAAATGCTTCAGGTAATCCTTTAGGTTTTTCTTGTATCTTATAATTAATATTAACCCCAAACCTTGATCCATTTCCTAAAAGGCTCTTGAAGGAATTTATTTGACCGGGGTTTACTATTAAAAGAATATTTTTTATGTTTGCTAGCATCATTACTGATAAAGGATAAAAAATCATCGGTTTGTCGTTTACAGGTAATAATTGTTTATTAACAGCTTTAGTTAATGGGCTTAACCTTGTTCCAGAACCACCTGCGAGAATAATGCCTTTTTTAATCATTTTGGTTTGTAAATATTAAACATATATTAAAACTTCTATATTTAAATACTAATATTTATGTTATAATTAATTTTTCCAAAAAATGAAAAATAATACATATCAAGCGGATTCAATTAAAGTTTTAAAAGGTCTTGAAGCAGTTAGAAGAAGACCGGGAATGTATATTGGAGATACAGATGATGGTACTGGCCTTCATCACATGGTTTATGAGGTTGTTGACAATTCCATAGATGAAGCCTTGGCTGGTTACTGTAAAAATATAACTGTAAGTATTAATTCAAATGGCACTATTACTGTTTCAGATGATGGAAGAGGTATTCCAGTAGATATTCATAAAGGAGAAAAAAAATCTGCAGCAGAAGTAATAATGACCCAATTACACGCTGGAGGAAAATTTGATCATGATTCTTATAAAGTTTCAGGTGGCTTACACGGAGTTGGAGTATCAGTTGT
>QCQC01000017.1 GCA_003212295.1 Pelagibacteraceae bacterium AG-447-E22
ACTTTTACGTCATATTTTTTTCCAATTTCAAAAACTTCGTCACAGTGTGTTATTCTTGAATAACTCGCTTCTTGTAAATGACACAAAACATCAAGTTCACCATTTACTGTTAGAAAGCAACCAAAGTTAGAATAAGATTACAGATTTTGGTGCTTTTTGTTCTTTAGAAAAAGGTCTTGTAACACTTCTTCATAATTCCGAGTTAAGTTATACAAAGAAAAATGTTTCAGCAAAAAAAATGTTTAAAGTTGGACAAGAAATTTCATGTGTCATAACTGATATCAATAAAGAGTCTCGAAGAATAGCTATAAGCTATAAACTTACTCAAGAAAATCCTTTTAATGAATTTTCTAAAGAATTTCCTATAGATAGTATTTCTGAGGGTGTTGTAGTTAGTAAAAATGAATACTCTCTATTCGTAAAATTAGGAAAATCTGATATTGACTGCTTTTGTCATTGTAACGATCTTACTTACTCAAATGATGGGGAAAAAGAGTTAGATAATTATAAAAAAGGAGATAAGATTCAAGTAAAAGTTTTAGAAATTAAAGTTGATGACCAGAAAGTAAGAGTGGGTCATCGCCAGACAAAACCTGATCCTTTCGATTGGTTTAAAGATAAAAAAATAAATCAAACAATAACAGTTAAAATCGTATCAACAGATAACAAAGGATTAATTGTTAGACCAGAAGGTTGTGATTTAGATTTCCAAATTAAAAAATCTCAAATTGCAATTAATGCAGCAGATGCAAGACCTTCAAGGTTTACAGGTAATGAAAGAATAGATTGTGCTATAGAAAGTTTAGATTATGAAAAAAGAAAAGTAAGTTTAAGTATAAAACTGCTTGAGGAAAATCTTAAAAAAGAAGCTTTAGAAAAATATGGGGTAGAAGAAGGATCAGGTAAAAATTTACCTTTTTCATCGCTATCTGATGATTTAAAAAAGAAAGAAAAAAAGTAATAATTTAAGAAAAATAAATTGGCTATTGTAAAATCAAAGCTTATAAAACAACTTAAAAAATCTTATCCTAACTTTTTTTCACGTGATTTGGATAAACTTGTATCTATTTTAACTAATGAAATAAAACTATCATTAAAGAGGGGTGAAAGAGTCGAATTAAGAGGTTTTGGTGTTTTTTCAACTCATATTCAAAAAGCTAGAATTTCTAGAAATCCTAAAACAGGTGAAAAGGTAGATACCCCTGAAAAAAAAACAATTCACTTCAAAATGTCTAAAGATATGTTTAAAAAACTTAATAATGAAAAAAAATAAAATATTTGTTGCCTGTGATAGCAAAAATATTTCAAAAATAAGAGATATTATTAATAAAACAAAAAACTCTAAAATTAAAGTTGGATATAAATTTGGACTAGAATTTTTAAATTCAAAAAATGGAAGAAACTTTCTATCAAAATTAAAAAAAGAAATAGTTTTCGCGGATTTAAAGCTTCACGATATTCCAAATACCTGCATATCTACTATCAAAGCTTTAAAAGATTTAAAAATAGATTATTTAACTATCCATATTAGCTCTGGTCTTAAAGCCTTGAAAGAAACCAAAAAAATTTCTGGTAAAACTAAACTAATTGGAGTTACTATTCTTACGTCATTAGATAATAATTCATTGAAAGAAATTGGTTATAATAAAGAATTAAAAAAACTAGTATTTCATCAAGCAAAATTAGCTCATAAAGCAAATCTTGATGCTATTGTTTGTAGCGCTCAAGAAGTAAAAATAGTAAAAAAAGTTTTTAAAAAAGAAATTATTACTCCTGGTATAAGATATGACACAAGATTATATGATCAAAAAAGAGTTCTAACTCCTAAGCAAGCTTACAAAAATGGTAGTGACTGGTTAGTAATTGGGAGACCGATTACTAAGGGCAATATAAAGAAGAATATTCAAAAATTAATTGATCATTTAAATCAATGATCAGGAGCCTAAAAATTTGTGGAATTTCTGATCTTGAAACACTAAATTATATTATTGATCATCCTTATCCACCAAAGTTTATTGGTTTTATTACTAATTATGAAAAAAGCAAAAGGAATGTTAAATATGATGTATTAAAAAAAATAACAGATATTAATAGAAAAGAAATTAAATTTGTGTCAGTGCTCGTCAATCCAAGTGATGAAATCTTAGATAAGATACAAGATTTAAATTTTGATTACTATCAGCTCTATGATGTTAGTCCCAAAAGAACTTTAGAAATTAAAAAAAAATATAAAGTAAAAATAATTTCTGCCATAACAATAACCAATAAAAAGGATGTTGAAAAATATAAAGATTATAAAGATTTTTCAGAAATTATACTTTTTGATGGTAAAGGCTATGAAAAATCAGTTAGTTTTGATCATCAGTTAGTTAATGATTTGCCTGCTTCTTTAAACAAAATGATTGCTGGAAATATAAAAATAGAAGATATTCCTAATTTTAAAAATAAAGACTTTATAATTGATCTTAGTGGAGCCTTAGAAGATAAAAATGGAAAAAAAGATATTACAAAAATAGATAAATTACTCAATTTGATAAATAAAACATGAAATTAAAAAAGAAAATTCCCGTTATAGACCAGGCTGATAAACTTGGGTTTTGGGGTGGGAAATTTGGTGGTAACTTTTGTGCAGAAACACTCAAAAAACCTATTGAAGATCTTGAAATGTTATTCAATAAATTAAAAAATAACAAAAATTTCATCAATGAAAGAGATAAATATTTTAAGGATTGGATAGGAGTTCCTACTAGATTAATTAAACTTAACAATCTTACAAAACATGTGGGAGGTGCTCAAATCTGGTCCAAAGTTGTTTCTGATGCAAATGGTGGTGCCCACAAAATTTATAACGCTACTGTGCATTGTTTATTAGCTAAAAAGGCAGGTAAGAAATTCATTATTGGAGACACGGGTGCAGGTTATGCTGGTAAGATGTTAAGTATGTCTGCAAAAAAATTTGGATTAAAATGTAAAATTTTTATGGGCGCTAAAGATATCAAAAGACAACAACCTAATGTAAAAGCAATAAAAAAAAATGGAGCGCAAGTTATTCCGGTTTATTCAGGAAGTCAGACTCTTGTAGATGCGGTTTCTGAGTGTATGAGATATTGGGTTGCAAACTGTGATACGACACATATGGCAGTTGGATCAACTGTTGGCCCATCAATATTTGTCCGTATATGTGGTTGGAGTACTAGTCAAATTTCAAGAGAACTCTATATTCAATTACAAAATGAATTTGGTTCGATTCCTAAAAAACTTAAACTTTACAATTGTGTTGGTGGAGGTTCATCTAGTTTTGGTTTTTGGAATGAATTTATGGATTATGATAAAAAACAAGTTGAGTTTATAGGGGTTGAGGCCGGAGGACCAGCTAAAAGTAAAAAGCATGCTGCACCCTTAACATATGGATCTAAAATTGGAATTCTTCATGGTGCAGCTCAATATGTAAATCAAAATAATGATGGACAAATAGAAGAAACTGAGTCTATTTCTGCTGGTCTCGATTACCCTGGTGTTTCTCCCCTTCATTGTTTTTTAAAAGATGTAAAAAGAGCAAGATATACAGCAGCAACTGATGAAGATGCATTAAAAGCATTTAAGCTAGTTACAAAATACGAAAATTTGCGACCCTCTCTAGAGCCAAGTCATGCATTTTCTGTTGCAATTAATGATGCAAAAAAATTAAGCAAAAATACAATAGTTGTAGTTAATAGCTGTGGAGATGCTTACAAAGATAAAGCAATTTTAGAAAAAAAACTTGGAAAAAAATATGTCAAATTTAATTAATTTTGCATTTAAAAAAGCAAAACAAGAAAGTAGGCCTGCTCTTTTAACTTATATAGTTGCAGGTGATAATTCTAAAAAAAATTCACTCAAAATACTTAAGTCAATTTCTAAATATACTGATATTTTAGAATTAGGTGTTCCGCACAATGCTCTCGTAGCAGATGGAAATCAAATTCAGACCAGTGCCTATAGAGCAATTAAAAATGGAATTAAGTTAAAAGATATATTTTATATAGTTAAAGAATTTAAAAAGAGAGAACATCTTAAACCCATCATATTAATGGGTTATTATAACATGGTATATCAATATGGAGAAAATAGGTTTTTAAGCATGTGTAAGAAGGTAGGAGTAGATGGTTTAATTTTAGTAGATTTACCATGGCCTGAAAACAAAGCGTTTGCAAATAAATGTAAAAAAAAATCTATTTATTTTATTCAATTATTATCACCAACAACTACCAAAAAAAGATTAAAAAAAATAATAAACGACTCTCATCCGATGAATTATTTTATATCAATGCTCTCCACTACAGGTGGAAAATTAAAAACTTCACCCAGAGAAATATTGATGAACTATAATAAAATTAAAAAGATTAATTCAAGAATAAATACTGTTATTGGTTTTGGAATTACAGAAAAAACTATAAAATCTCTTAAAAAAGCTGATGGTTTGGTTGTAGGTAGTGCAATTTGCAAGGAAATTACAAATTCAATAAAAAAAAGACAAAATCCTGTCATAAATGTTACTAATGTAGTTAGAAGATTAAAAAATAAAATAAAATGAATTGGATTACTAAAATAATTAAAGCTGGTGAGAAAATCAAAAAAGCGATTCATAAAAGAGCAACTAAAGAAGATTTGGCAAAAAGTGATTGGACTTCTTGTTGCAAAGGACCAATTTTAAAAAAAGATTTAGAGGAAAATCTTTGGGTGTGTCCCGACTGTAATAAGCACCATCGTATAAGTCCAAAACAAAGATTCGATATTTTATTCGGAAAAAATAATTATGAAATTTTTAAAACACCAATTCCAAAAGATGATCCACTAAATTGGACTGACTCAAAATCTTATAAAGACAGATTAAAAAGTGCTAGAAAAAAAACTGGTATGGATTGTGGTATGATGGTTGTGTGTGGATCTATAAACAATATAAAAATTACAGCTGTTGCTTCAGATTTTGATTTTTTAGGTGCATCTATGGCAGCAGCAGAAGGAGAGGCTTTCTTATATGCTATTCAACATGCAATTGAAAATAAAACTCCTTTTTTATGTATAAGTGCCGGTGGTGGAATGAGAATGATGGAAAGTTTAATTTCTTTATCGCAAATGACAAGAACTACACTGGCTATTAACGAACTTAAGAATAATAATCTACCCTATCTTGTATGTTTAACTGATCCGACAGCTGGTGGAATAACTGCATCCTATGCCATGCTGGGTGATATTCATTTAGCAGAACCAGGAGCTTTAATTGCTTTTGCGGGTGCAAGAGTTATTCAAGGTACTGTAAAAGAAGAACTACCAGAAAATTTTCAAAGAAGTGAATATGTTGAAAAAACTGGGTTTGTAGATTTAATTGTTGAAAGAAGAGACCTTTCAGAAAAAATTGGGACATTATTATCAATATTGTTAAAGAAAAATTCTAATGTAAGCTCTGAAGAAAATGAAACTTCAAAAAATAGTCAATCGCTTACAAAAGTTGCATCCTAAAGAAATTGATCTTAGTTTAGATCGAATTAAAGTTCTTTGTGAAAAATTAGGAAATCCACAGAATAAGATCAATGCGATATCTGTCGTTGGTACTAATGGAAAACATTCAACCATTAATGCTATTTTTTCAATTCTTAAAGAGGCAGGAATAAAATGTAATGTTTATACAAGCCCTCATCTGCAAAGAATAAATGAAAGATTTGTATTTAATAATAAAGAATTAAATGATGATGAATTAGGTGATCTTTTAGAGAAAGTAGAAAAAATTAATAATGATAATTCAATTACATTTTTTGAAATATTGACTGCATGTTATTTTTACAAGTCAGCACAATACCCCGATAATTTAAATTTAATTGAAGCTGGTTTATTTCATAGATTTGATGCAACTAATATTCTAAAAAAAAATCTCGCAAGTATAATTACATCAATTAGTAAAGATCATTTAGATTGGCTTCCTAAAAATGAACGTACAATTGAAAAAATTATATATGAAAAAACATCCTCTTTATTAAACTCAAATATAATTGTGTCTAAGCAAAATTCTTTAAAAACTGCAGAATATATAAAAAAAACAATCTCAGAAAATCCTTCAAATAAAATATTTTTTAATGAAGATTTTAGTTATTTTCTCGATGAAAATGGATTTTTTTATTTTGAAGATAAAATTGGAAGCTTAAAGCTTCCATTGCCAAATGTTTTAGGACAATTTCAACTGGAGAACATATCAACAGCAATTGCAACATTAAGATTTCTTAAGTTTGATATAAAAGATGAACATATAAAAAAAGGAATAACTAGAATTAAAAATATCGCAAGATTACAAGAAATTAAATCAGGAAAATTAAAAAGACTTGTCAAAAATAATCGTTTATTACTAGATGGAAGTCATAATGAAGATGGTTCTAGAGTTTTAAATGAATATCTTAAAACTTTAGATTGTCAAAAACATATAATTATAGGAATGATGGCAAATAAAGATCATAAAAAATATATAAATAATTTTAAAGACATTAAATCTTTAACAACTATAGATATACCTGGACAACCTAATTCTATAAGTGGAATAGATTTAAAAGAAAAATTTAATAACATACCAAATGTGCAATATAAAAAAAATATTGAAGAAGCAATTAAGTCTGTACCGCTTAAAGAAAATGATTTGTTAATAATTACAGGGTCTTTATACTTAGCGGGTGAAATATTAAATTTAAATTAAATGTTTTTGTCTAAGAATTCTTTCATGGTGCTTTCGGGAACTCCACCGACTTTTCTATCTACTTCGACACCTTTTTTATAAATTATTACAGTGGGTACACCTCTTATTCCCGCTGCACTTCCAGTATTTATTCCACCATCTTCAATATCTGCATAATAAAAACCTGCTTTACCTTTATACTCACCAGCTAACTTATCCATGATAGGCTTCAAAGCTTTACAAGGTCCACACCATGCGGCACTAAATTGAATTACTGAAATATCTTCACTTTTAATTTTGCTGTCAAAATCTTCATCTTTAAAATCTGTAAGCATATATCTTATCTATAATTATTTCTATTAATGTCAACTATGCTCTTTCGTACTTCTTTTCAATTGACATTATAAATTGATTAATTTCGTCAAGCTTTTTTAATTCTTCCTCATCATCCTTATTAGAGGCTTGATCTCTTAAATAATCAATTTCAGTATAAGCCATATTAACTGTTTGCCATTTTTCTTTATTTTTACTTAATATTCTTCTCGCAATTTCACTTTTAATATTTTTATATAAATCAGGAGGTAAAATTTGAGGAGCCTCTTGATAAATAATTTTTTGACCAAACCAACTACACCTCTTATCTTGAAACTTATCTAATAATCTTAACTTATCCTCCCAGGATGAACTGTGCCAAATTTTGAATAAAGCTGTATCTTTGTTGGGAATAAATTTTTCATATAAAGTTTCTTCTGGTAACAAGTCTTCTTGAGTTTTTGTTTGTTCTTTTTCCTCTGCCGCTTCTCTATTTATAATTTGAATATTTTTACAAAAGTTTTCACTATTTCTTACTAAATTTGCTCTTTTATTAATCGTCTCTAAATCTAGATCTGAATATGGTTTTTGTTTCAAAGCGAATTGTTTATCTAAAACTACTGGCGCTTTATTAGTTTTACATACCCGTAGACACTTTGGAGAAAATTTTTTTAATGTATCTCGAAGTTGATTAACTGATAGATTTAAAAATGGTTCAGGATCTCTTCTTAAGTCCCAAAGATAACCCCATGATGCATAAGAAGGATGAAATACATGCTTTGGATGTAAAGTACAAGTAAGATACATCATGTTCCTTCCCTTTACATTTTCAAAAATAGAGTAAATCCCCTTATTAGTTAAAAGCGTTTCTACGCTCGACTTTGTTGAAGTTTTCAAAAATTTTTCCCAATTTTCTTTATGCTTATCCTTTATAATTCTTAGAACCATCAAAGAATTTCGGGCATCAGCGTATGCTGTATGACTTTCAGAAGTATCAAAACCTTGCATTCTAGATAACGATTCTAATGCTAGGCTTGGATTACCTGCCTCGGTTAATTCGGTTTTTAAAGTGTCAGGATTTAATGTTTGGGCTGCTCTTGCTATATGAAGACCATCGTGTTCCTGATTAGGTGATGAATGAGTAGAATATGGATATCTGTTCCCTTTAAAAAAATTAAAATGAAACATTCTTCTATCAAAATTCAAATTTGACCAACCCATAAACATTGCTGGAGCACATTTTGTAAAAAAATTCTCAACAGCACCTAAAAAATCATAATGCGAATAATTACCCTTTGTTAATAGATCTATGCTTGTTGAATTAACAAGTAACGCTTTAGCTGAAGGGACTTCCCCTTCAGGCATACGCCCTCGTATATTAAGCTTTCCAATTTCTTTTAAATTCTTATCAACAACAACTGCTCCAACTTCAATTATAGATCCCCAAATAGTACTATTGGTTGTTTCAGTGTCGTATATTACAATTTTATCCATTTTATTAACTTAGATTATTCATTTCATTAAATTTTTTTAATCTACCTAAAAATAAGTTTTGATATGTTATTAGTTCAGGCCCTTGAATTTTAAATTCTTGAAATAAATTATCTACTGTACAAACAAGAATAACACAAGCTGTGATATTGGAGTTATGCACAATATTATGAGCCAATGAGTAAGCTGCAGTTTGTAGAAACCAAGAATCTATGTATTCAACTTTTTTTGGTTTGTTGGATTGTTTAAAATCAATTATTGTTTCTTTTCCCTCATATAATCCAACACAATCCGCAGTACCTGCATACTTCATCGGGTACACCATTGTACACTCAACACCATATACTTCCTCTAATCTGTTTGTTAGTCCCTTATCAATAATTTCTTTTGCCATTTTTTTATATTGTTCGTTATCTTCAAAGAAACTTAAATTTTCTCTTCCTAAAATATAGGACTCCAAATAACTATGCATTTGTGAGCCTCTGCTGCTTGCTGCTTTTGTAATTGCTTCAGCCTCTTTAAAACCAGTTCTCTCTCGCCAATTTGCTAAAGCAGCTTTATCTTCTTCAGACTTTGTTGCATCAAGAATTGAGGTAACACTAGGTAACTTCTCTTCTCCTAATACGTATCTTCTTATTCCACCTTCTGTAGCTCTTGATGATGTAGGATAATTGTATTTCTTATTCCAACGCATGTGATTTCTTATAGTCGGTATTATCTGAAAAAAGAAATTATTTTTTAAGCTGTTTATTTCTTTCAACAAAACTCTCAACGTTCTCTGTCAGTACAGCTTTTTCAACTTGCTCGGGATCTTTTATATTTTCTAAAGTTCTGCTAATTGATCTTGCATCAGTACCAAACTTATCTACTACACTCATGGCCTCTTCTAATTTTTTCCTAAGCGTAATAATATTATCAAAATGTTTTCCAAATCTAGTAGTTATAGTTTTTAAATGGTTATATATTTCTGTAGCTCCCTTTTGAACTTTCAATGATTGAAAACCCATATGTAAGGATTGTAAATAAGCTGAGAGAGTATTAGGGCCAGAAATTACTATCTTATATTTCCTCATTAATTCTTGAGTTAATAACTCTTTAGTACTTGGATCTTGATATTCTGTTAGCTCTTTGTAAAGACTTTCAGTTGGTGCATATACTATTGCAAAATCTGTTGTTTTAGGTGGAACAATATATTTTTCCATGACACTTTTTGCTTTGGTCTTAAATGCGCTTGCTAATTTGGTTCTAGCATCCGCAACTGCTTTTTTATCATCCACGTCATATGCATCGGTAATTGCTTTGAATTTTTCTACTGGAAAATGAGAGTCTACCGGAACTAAAACATCTCCTTGAAGCTTAATTGCAAATTCTACATTCTCACTGGTATCTTCTTTCATTTTAACATTAGTCATAAATTGAGATGCTGGTAACAAATCCTTTATTAAAGCATCTAAAGAATATTCAGCTAAAGTTCCATACTTTTTAACCCCAGCTAAAATTTTAGTAATCCCCTCTTGGCTTTGATTTAACAATTTTACTTGTTCATTAAAATTCCCAACCTTCTCATCTACTTTGGTTAAGGCCTCAGTCATATCTTTCGTAACCCCGGTTGATAAAGAATTAAATGAGGTAGACATCGAACTAAGTGATGTATTGATTGTAGAATTAAGACTATCTTTTAATCTAACAATTTCAGCGTTTAAATTTACTATTTCGTTATTATCTCTGTCCGCTTCTTTAGTTTTAGATTTAATATTTAGATATAAAATAGCTAATGTTGCTGTAAACATTAAAATTAAAATTATTAGTAAAATTGTGTCCATGATTCGTAACTTATATTATAAAGATAAATTACTTAGAAAGTAGTCTTATCAAATTTTTTAATCCCTTTTTCTTACTATTTTTCTTTGAAGTAAAAATACATGCTTGAGATTTTAAGATTTCTCCATCTTTCAAAATACGTAAGTTATTTGCCCGAAGTGTTTCACCAGAAGATGAAATATCCGTAATTAATTCAGATGAACCAGTAAAAGGATATGCTTCGGTCGCTCCCAAACTATCCACTAATCTAAATTGAGTAACACCTTTTGAAAACAAAAATTCTCTAGTCAAATTAGGATACTTGGTTGCAACTCTTAATCTTTTTTTCTTTTTATCTCTAAATTCAAAAGCAATTTCTTCAAGATCAGCTATCGTTTGAACATCGATCCAAGGATCTGGTATAGCTACAACTAGATTAGCATTTCCAAAATTAAGTTTTTTTACAACACTTATCTTATTCTGAATATTAATTTCACTTTCTTTTAATAAATCAAAACCAGAAAAACCGATATCTAAAGAACCGTCCCCTAATCTTTCAATAATTTCTCTTGCATGCAAATATAAGATTTTAATATTTGATTTATTTTGAATTGATCCTATTAAATCTCTCTCTCCACGTTCAGAAATAAGCTTTAATTTTTTTTTACTGAAAATTTTTAAAACATCTTTTCTTAATCTTCCTTTGCTAGGTATTCCTATATTTATAATATTTTTCATAATTAATTATTTAGATTAAGTGCAGCTCCTACAGCTGGGATTTGTTTTTTAGAACCAAGATCAGAAATTAATTTGTCATAACGACCACCATTACAACAATTAATAATTTTTGATTTTGATTTGATATCTATTTTGAAAACCATCCCAGTATAATATTCTAGCTGTCTACCAAAGGCAGTGGAGAAAATTACATTGAGTTTAGAGACTTTATTTTTAGAGATTGGAAAATATTTTTGATCTACAATAAGATTAATTTTATATTTTTTAAAAAATTTATTCAGCTCATTTGCAGCTTTATTAATTGGGCATTTAATTCTTAAAAATTCTTTAATTATTTTTGAGATATTTCTTCCTCTGCTCGGTTTTCTTGGATCTTTAATTTTTTTATCAAATCTTTCTAAAATTTCGTGAATGGTTCTTCCTGCAACTATAGATGATTGATCATCTTTTAACATTTTGAGATAACGTTTTTTATCAACCTCAACAATTGTTGGGTCTACATCGGAATTTGTTTCTAATCTTTGTAGCAAATCGTTAAAATAATCTTCTCTCCAAAAATGTCTTGAAAGCCTTAATTTCCATCTTTTCGGTATATCTAATTTGGAAATTAAAAGATTAAAAATTTCTACATTACCAACGGTAAGGGTGCCTGATGAATATTTAAAGTCTTTTAATGATTTTAGTGAAGTGTTTATTATTTCTTTATCATCATTTTTTTCATCTTGTGACCCTATGATCTCAAAGCCAACTTGATCTCTAATAATTGAATCTTTTTTATTTTGGGACTTTCTATAAGCTTGACCACTATAAAAAATTTTTTCTTTGCTCTTTAATTTATTTTCTAAATATCTTAAACAAGATGCAATTGTTAAATCTGGTCTAAGACATAACTCACCTCCATTTTGATCAGTAAATGAGAAGATAAACTTTCTAAAATTTTCTCCTGATCTTTGAACGATGTGATTAGCCTCAATTACCGAGGGTAAATCAATATATTTAAAACCCCTAGATTTCACTGATCTAAGGATTTTTTCAGATAAGTTTTTTGACTTCATCGATTAAATTTGCTTTTGGAAATGTTTTGTTATTTTCACCCTTAACACCTTTAAGATTTTTTATAGTAACTGTATTTTCTTTAAATTCATTTTCACCACATATTATTGCTACGTCTAACTCACGTTTGTTTGCTAAGGTCAATTGCTTACCTAAATTTTTCTTTGTATCTAAATAAATTTCAGCATTTATATTATTACTTCTTAATAGGTCTAAAATTTCATAATAATTTTTAAGATATTTTTCATCCATTACACAAACTAAAACTGGTTTTTGACTATCTACTTTTATTTGATCCAATTGCATTAAAGCAAATAACAACCGATCGACTCCGAAACTAATTCCGGTACCTGGAATATCTACACCTTTAAATCTCGAGATTAGTTTTGCGTAGGCTCCTCCTGAACAAATACTACCTATATCAACCTCCTTGCCTTTATTGTTTGTAACTTTAAAATTTAAATTTGTTTCAACAATAAAAGAATCATAGTACGAGAGACCTCTCACTATACAAAAGTTGTTTCTAACTTGGTCTTTGTTTCTCCCATAACCAAGTATTTTATATAATTCCTCTAATTCACTAATACCCTCTTGAGATAATGGATTTTTTAAAGTTTCTTTTAATTCTTTTAAATTTTTAATTTTAAGAAAATTAAGTATTTGAGAAACTTGCTCATCATTTAAATCTGCACCCTTAGTGATCGCACCACTTGTATCTTTTCTCTCTTTTTTAAGAAGATCCTCAACACCTTTTAAACCAAAACCTGGTTTATCTAATTTATCAATTGCCCTAATTACCTTTATTTGCTTGTCTTCTGATATTTTTAGATCATCAATTAATCCTTGAACTATTTTTCTGTTACTTATGTTAATTGTAAATTGATTTTTTTTTAAACCACAATCTAAAAGTGTACTTGATATTAAATTACAAAGTTCCGCATTCGCTTGTGCAGGATTAACATTTCCTACTATATCAAAATCTGCTTGCATAAATTCTCTATACCTCCCATTGCCAGCCTTTTCATTTCTAAAAACATTTTGAATAGCATATCTTTTAAAGATTGATGGAAGCTCTTGATTATTTTGAGCAACAAATCTGGCTAATGGACTTGAAAGATCATATCTAAGAGTGATACTTTTTTCTCCATCTTGGAATGAGAATACATCAGACATAGGATTACTATCATCTTCTGCCAAAAAAGATCCTATGTTTTCACTTATTTCAAACGAAGGGGTTTCCAGAGCTTCTGCTCCAAATTTTATAAAATTATTCTCAATAGCCTTTAAAAGCTTTTTTTTGAGAAGAAGTTTTTTATCCCAACGATCTTCAAATCCTGATGGTAATCCAGGAATTAATTTTTTTTCTTTATTCATTTTTTGGTACCCGCGCTTGGAATTGAACCAAATCCTAGAGTTCCACAAACTCCCGTACTAACCATTATACTACGCGGGCATTCCCTATTTTTATATTATTTTTGTGTGGATTAAAATTATATTATAAATAAATAGCCTATAGGCTATGGAAACAAATTCTGTGAGAATTGTTCGAAATTACTTCAAATGTAATATTTATAATCATGTATAGCCTTTTAGACAAAAATGAAAATTATGCAACCCTTAAAAGAAAAAGGACGTTTATCTATTATATAGATAAAACGCCCTTTAAAAATATTTAGAAAAATTAGTCTAACTTTTTCAAATTCACTGCTGAAGGACCCTTGGGACCATCCTCTAATGTAAATTCTAATTTATCACCTTCATTTAAATATCTCATACCTGCAGCTTTTACTGCTGATGCATGAACGAAGGCATCTTTCTCTTTATCTTCTCTTTCGATAAAACCAAAGCCCTTCTTGCCATTAAACCATTTTACGGTTCCTTTTAATGTACTCATCTTATTTCTTTATCCTTTTGTTATTTATTATTATTCAAGGTTAATTCGTTTTAAATTAATTTCAAGGTGATAATTTAATCAAGAGATTTTAAGGTGGGACCGATAAGAATCGAACTTATAACCTAACGCTTTTCAGGCGTTCGTGCAGACCACTTACACCACAGTCCCTTTTAAATTACCCTCTAAATATTATTCTTCCTTTTGTCAAATCATATGGTGTCATTTCAACAGTCACTGCATCACCTTGAAGAACTCTAATTCTATTTTTTCGAAGTTTCCCAGCAGTGTGAGCTGTTACTGTGTGTCCATTTTCTAATTCTACCTCAAACATTGCATTTTTAAGTAAAGTTTTTACTTTACCCTTAAATTGAAGTAAATCTTGTTTTGACAAATTTATTTTCTCCTTATTCTTTTTATTACAGATTGAGCATGACCTGCCAAACCTTCATAATTTGCAAGAGTTATAACTGATGGTCCAAGAGTTTCAATACCCTTTTTTGTAATATTTACATAAGAAATTTTTTTTACAAAATCAGCTACACTTAATCCGCTAGAATATTTGCTAGAAGTATTTGTAGGCAAAATATGATTTGACCCTAAAGGAGCTCCGTAATCTGTTAAAGCCATTACAGCATACTTTCCACAAGCCACTGAGCCTGCATTTTTTATTTTAGGTATATATGATTTAAAATTTTTAATATTTAGTTCTAAATGTTCTGGACCTATTTTATTTATTATATCAATGATTTTTTTATCTGATTTTTCATAAATAATAATTCCAAAATTTTTTAAACTTTGCTTTGCTATAGATGATCTTGGTATTTTTTTTAATTGTTTTTGTAATTCTTTTTTTACCTCGATAATAATTGATTTATTTTTTGAGATTAATATACATTGGCTTAGTTTCCCATGCTCTGCTTGACCTATGAGATCACTCGCCAACCATTCAGGATTAGATATTTTGTCACAAACGATTGTTACTTCTGAAGGTCCAGCAATACCGTCTATTCCAATTTCACCAAAGACTTCTTTTTTGGCAGCAGTAACAAATTGATTTCCAGGTCCAACAATTTTATCAACAGCTTTAATTTTTTTTGTTCCATAAGCAACAGCTGCTACCGCAGAAGGACCTCCAATCGAATATATCTCCTTAATCTTACACTTACGTGCTGCATATAAAACAGCTGGATTCTGTTTTCCTCGATAAGAAGGATTAACCATAATTATTCTCTTTACTTTTGCAACAACTGCTGGAATCGAAGCCATTAAAACAGATGATGGATATGAGGCAGAGCTTCCTGGCACATATACTGCAACGGAGTCTAATGGAACATGTTTATAAAATAACTTATTTTTATATTTGTCTTTGTGTGAAATGTTTTGAAATTTTTGTAACGTGTGAAATTTATAAATCCTATTATAGGCTTGATCAATTGCCTTCTTGACTTTTTTATCTAGCAAAGAAATGGACTTTGTAATTTTTTTTTTTGATGGAATAATTACACTATTTTTATTAAATCTTTTCTCATACTTTAAAAGAGCTTTATCACCATTTTTTTTTACATCTCTTATTATTTTCAAAACTGAGGTTGTATTAGAATATATCTTACTCTTTCGTTGAGCTATCAATCTTTCCAAATCTTTATCAAAATTTTTTTTACTTCCAAACAATAGTTTCATAATTTATTTTATTTCGTTTTGATCTTCTAATCTTACTTCAATAGTTTCTGTTGTTAAAGCTATATAGGCATTATTATCAAAAATTAGATTTATTTCATAATTTTTATTATTTTTAAAAAGATCAATGGTAATTAATTCTAAAACTAATTCTTTGTTATTTTGATTAATATTTTTAGATTTCACTTTGTCAACAAAATCAAATTTACAAATACTATTAATTTTTTCCTTATCATTTTGAGTTTCTAGCTTATTTCTTTCAACGGAAATCAAAAAAATTTTGTTGGATTTTAAATATTTAATATCTTTTATTTTTACCTTAGCTCCAGCCATACATGCAGAGATAATTTGTAAACCTTCTTTATCATTTGCAATTATCTTAGCCAAATATTTTTTACTCATTAATTCAATCTTCTTACTTTAGCTCCAACGCTTTTTAATTTTTTTTCAATATTTTCATACCCCCTATCTAAATGATAAATTCTGTTGATGATGGACTTCCCCTTAGCGCTCAATGCAGCTAAAATTAATGATACAGAAGCTCTTAAATCAGTAGCCATTAATTCTGCACCAGTAAAATTAGTATTTCCTTCGATATTTGCAGTATTACCTTTAATTGTAATTTTTGCACCCATACGATTTAGTTCTGCAACATGCATAAATCTATTTTCAAAAATATTCTCTTTGACTAGTGAGTTTTTACTTGCTTTACATAAAAGCACCATCATTTGAGCTTGTAAGTCTGTTGGGAACCCAGGATAAGGCGCTGTTTTGATATTTAAGTTTTTAATATTTTTATTTCCAATAATGTGGATACTATTTTTATCTATCTTTATTTTAGCACCAATTTTTTTAAGATATCTAATTTCAGTTTTAATTATGTGCGGTATTACGTTATAAATTTTTAAATTACCCTCTGTTAAAGCAGCCGCAACTAGATAAGTTCCAGCTTCAATTCGATCAAACATTATTGAATACTGATTTTCTAATACATTTTTTACACCTAAAATCTTAATAGATCTCTCTGAAATCCACTTTATGTTACAACCTATTTTATTTAGAAAATTGACTAAATCTTTAATCTCAGGTTCAATAGCACAATTAGAAAGTATAGTTTCTCCATTAGCAAAACATGCCGCTATTATCAGATTTTCAGTTGCACCAACTGAAATTTTTGAAAATTTAATTTTTGCACCTTTAAGCCCATTCGGAGCTTCAGCTACAACGTAACCCTGAGAAATTTTTATCTTAGCACCGAGTTTGGATAATGCTTGTAAATGAATTCCAACTGGTCTAACTCCTATACTGCATCCTCCAGGACTGCTTACTTTTGCTTTTCCAAATTTAGCTAGCAATGGTCCTAAAACTAAAAAGCTTCCACGCATCAATTTAACAAGGCTGTAACTAGCAAACGTTTTTTTTTGATTTGAATTATCAATTATTGTCTTATTTCCATTTCTTTTGATTTTAGAACCTAGAGACGATAATAAGACCAACATGGTTTCTATATCTTTTACTTTTGGAAGATTGTTTAAATAAATTTTTTTTTTAGATAAAAGAGTAGCTGCAAGTATTGGTAAAGAGGCATTTTTTGATCCTTGAATTTTTATTTTACCTTTAAGTCTATTTGATCCAACAACCTCTAATTTTTGCATAATTACAATTTTGGCAAAGTTGGCTCTGGACCCTGATCCATGTATTTACCTTTTCTATCTGCGTAAGTTACCTCAGGTTTTTCACTTCCCTTTAAAAAAATAAACTGAGCAACACCCTCATTAGAGTAAATTTTTGCAGGAAGAGGAGTGGTATTTGAGAATTCAAGAGTAACATAACCTTCCCATCCCGGTTCTAGCGGTGTTACATTTACAATTATACCACATCGAGCATAAGTCGATTTACCAAGACAAATTACTAAAACATCTTTAGGAATCTTAAATTTTTCAACAGTAGTTGATAATACAAACGAATTAGGTGGAATAATGCACTCTGAAGACTTTCTACTTACAAAATTAGTTGGTTTAAAATTTTTAGGATCTACTATTTCAGAATTTACATTCGTAAATACCTTAAATTCATCTGAAACTCTTGCATCATACCCAAAAGATGAAAGTCCATAAGAAATACTATTACCTCTCACCTGTTTTTCCTCAAAGGGTGAAATCATCTGTTGTTCTTTGGACATCTTTTTGATCCATTTATCTGAAAGTACTGACATGTTTTTATTTTTTATTTATTTTTTTTTGAAATAATCTTCTTTTTTTTAAATTACTTCGCAGTGCACTAGCCTCTCGATTTTTTCTAGCTTTAATTTTTTTATTCATTCTTTATCTGGATTTGTTAAAAAATCTAAAGTTATTGGTTTAGACGTATCCAAAGGTTTTGTTTTATCTTCATCTTTTTTGAGACCCTCTTTTGCCAATCTTTTTGCCTTTCTTTCAGCAAGTTTTTTTTCTCTTTTTGCTTGCTTTTCCATCAGCTTCGCAGACTTAGTACTTTTATAATCATAATGAATACCCATAGCTTTTGAAACACTGCCATTGTATTCAAATAACTCTTGAGAAATTAATTTGTTATTTTTATCTAAGATTATTTTAGTATAAATTTTCATGAGTTTATTCTTTTCAAATATTTATAAACTAATAAAATAATATGGCAATAATAAGCAAAAATAGCTTTTTAGTTGAATTGCTCCTATAGTTTTAATGGTAAAACAAGTCATTGGTAATGACTAGTTCCCTGGTCAGTACAGGGTGGGAGCACCAAGATTATTTGGAGTAAAATTTTTTTCTCAAGTAAACTGTTACAATCACTAAACTTATAAAAATAGATAAAGGTACATAAATATCTGGTGAATAAATTATATC
>QCQC01000018.1 GCA_003212295.1 Pelagibacteraceae bacterium AG-447-E22
TATGCTTTTGGTTTTTACGATCACCCAGATAGATTAAAAACGCCATTAATTAAAAGAAATGGTAAATTTGAGGAAGCGTCTTGGGACGAAGCATATGATTTTATTAAGAAAGAAATGCAAAGAATTGTTAAAGATCACGGCCCAGATGCATTTGCTGGAATATCATCAGCTAGATGTACAAATGAAGAAAATTATGTTTTTCAAAAAATGATAAGAGCAGCTGTAGGAACAAATAGTGTAGATTGTTGTGCAAGAATTTGTCACTCACCTACTGCCTGGGGAATGCAGCAAACTTTTGGGACTGGTGCTGCAACTAATTCTACCGAAGATATTTATCATGCAGATTTATTTTTAGTTATCGGTGCAAATCCAACAAACGCCCACCCTGTAACAGGAGCTAAAATTAAACAACAAGTAATGAAAGGAAAAAAACTTATTGTTTTAGATCCAATTACAACTGAGTTAGCAAAATTAGCTGACTATCATATTAAGTTAAGACCTGGAACCAATGTTGCAGTACTCAATATGATGTTGCACTTTATCATAAAATCAAAATTATATAACGCTGACTTTGTAAGAGATAGAACGGAAGGATTTGATAATTTTTTAAAAGAAATTGAAAGACAAGACGTTGATCATTTAGCAAAAGTTGCAGGTGTTGATAAACAATTGGTTAAAGAAGCAGCTATTGCTTATGCAACTGCAAAAAATTCAATGGAATTCCATGGCTTAGGAGTAACTGAACATGAGCAAGGTTCTAAAACTGTAATGCTTATTGCTGACCTTGCAATGATAACTGGAAATATAGGAAGAAAAGGTGTTGGAGTAAATCCTCTGAGAGGTCAAAACAATGTTCAAGGTGCAGCTGATATGGGATGTCAACCACATCAAGGTGCTGGATATTTTGAAGTTTCAGATAAAAAAAATCAAAAATTTTATTCTGAAAAATATGGTGTAACTCACCCAACAAAAGCAGGATTAAAAATTCCTCAAATGTTTGATGCAGCTATAAAAAAAGATATTAAAGGAATTTGGATTATTGGTGAAGATATTGTTCAAACTGATCCTAACAGTGCTCACGTTGTAGAAGCAATGAATTCTTTAGAATTATTAGTTGTACAAGAAATTTTTATGAGTGAAACAGCAAAACTTGCAACTGTTGTTTTACCGGGAACCACATTCTTAGAAAAAGATGGAACTTTTACTAACACTGAAAGAAGAGTACAAAGAGTTAATAGAGCCGTTCCTCCATTACCAGGAACAAAACCTGACGGATTAATTGTAACTGATATGATGCAAAAACTTGGATTTGATCAACCAGATTATGATGCTGATCAAGTGCTTGCAGAAATTGCTGATATAGTTCCTTTTTTTAAGGGGATAACAAGAGAAAGGTTGGGAAAATTTGGATTACAATGGCCTGTAAAAGAAGATGGAACAGATACTCAAATTTTACATACAGAGGAATTTAAATTAGGAAAAGGTCGTCTAAAGAGCTTTGATTGGAAAGAATCAACTGAGATAACAAATAACCATAAAGATTATCCACTAATACTAACAACTAGCCGTGTTTTACAACATTATAATGCAGCAACAATGACTAGAAGAACCAATAACATTAATATTGTTGATGAAGATGTATTATTAGTCCACCCTAAAGATGCAGCTGATAGGGATTTAAATTCAGGAGATATTGGAAGATTATACTCAGGTAGAGGTGAGGTTGCTCTTAAAGTAGAAGTTACAGATAAAGTAAAAGAGGGAATAGTCTTTACAACATTCCATTTTCCAGAACACATGGTGAATATGGTAACAGGTCATGGAAAAGATGAAGAAACTATGTGTGCAGAATATAAAGTTTCATCAGTTCAAGTTCAAAAAATTTCAAATCAATTTAAAACTGAAGTAAAACCAAAAGAACATCAAGCTGAAGTAAGTTAAATCTAATGACCATTGGATGGTGCTTTGATAATACTTATTCTAAATTACCAGATCCATTTAAGGAAAAAATAAATCCTGTCCCGGTTAGTAATCCTGAGTTAGTTATTTTAAATAAAAATCTTTCAAAAGAATTAGATCTAGATTTTTCAAATTTAGATAATAAAAAGATTTCTGAATTATTTTCAGGTAATTCACTTCCTCCAGGAAGTAGTAGTATCGCTCAAGCCTACGCAGGTCATCAATTTGGTCACTTTACTATGTTGGGGGACGGAAGAGCGGTTTTAATTGGAGAACATTTGTCAAAAAAAAGAGACAGATATGATATTCAATTTAAAGGGTCAGGAAAAACCACATTTTCAAGAAATGGTGATGGGAGAGCTGCACTAGGTCCAATGTTAAGAGAATATATTATTAGTGAGGCAATGTATAATCTAAATATTCCCACAACAAGAAGTTTAGCTGTTGTCAAAACAGGTGAAGATGTGATTAGAGAGACACCTTTGCAAGGAGCGATACTTACAAGGGTAGCCTTAAGCCATATAAGAGTTGGAACTTTTCAATATATTGCAGCAAGAGATAAAAAAGATGAATTAGAAATATTGCTTAATTATGTCATTCAAAGACATTATCCAAATATTCAAAGTTCTAAAAATAAAGCAATAGATCTTTTAAAAGTAGTAATGGAAAAACAAATCGATCTTGTGGTTAATTGGATGAGAGTTGGTTTTATTCATGGTGTAATGAATACTGATAATATGAGTATTTCGGGAGAAACAATCGATTATGGACCCTGTGCTTTCATGGATACTTATGATCCAAAAACTGTATTTAGTTCAATCGATCAAATGGGTAGGTATGCTTATTGTAATCAACCAGTAATTACAAAGTGGAATTTATCGAGATTTGCAGAATGTTTGATTCCGTTAATAGATAAAGATCAAAAAAAATCTATAGAAATAGCAACGGAAATGATCAATTCTTTTGAAAAAAAATATGAGGAAAAATGGCTCAATATGATGAGAGATAAATTAGGATTATTTGGTGCTGAAGATAAAGATAAGATTTTAATATTAGATTTACTAACTTGGATGCATCAAAAAAAATTAGATTACACAAACACTTTTTGTCATTTAATGAATTTTGAAATAGAAAAAAATGAAAATTTTAAGAATAACGATTTTCAAAATTGGAAAAAAAGATGGCAAGAAAGATTGAAAACAAACAATAATACTCCCGAGAAATATATAAAATTAATGAAGAGCGTTAACCCTCTAATAATACCAAGAAATTGTAAAGTTGAAGAGGCTTTAAATGAAGCAAACTTAAATAATTTAAAACCAATTAATCAGATCTTGGAAATTTTAAAAAATCCATATAGTGAACAAAAAAATATCTTAAAATATCAAATTCCGTCTACATCAAAGGAAAAATATCAAACTTTTTGTGGCACATAAAAAAAATTAAATGAAAACAATTTATAAAATATTTATTGCGAAAATTTTATCAAAAATGTTGACATTTTTTATATCAAGAAATCAAAATGTTACAAGAAATAGCATTAAATGGTGTCTGGATTTAAATGAGGGTATAGACTTATCAATTTATTTGTTTGGAACCTCTGAAAAAAAGATAATAAATTTAAGAAAAATATTTACAAATAAAAGTGAACCTTTAACAATCTTAGATATCGGGGCAAATATTGGATCTGTGAGCTTAGTACTAGCCAAAATGTTTGAAAATTCAAAGATTTTTGCAATAGAACCAACAAATTATGCTTTTAATAAACTATCAAATAATCTGAATATGAACCAAGACCTGACTAATAGAGTTCATGCAAGACAAATATTTATATCAAATGATAAAAAACCTCAAAAAGTTTGGTCTAGTTGGAATTTTGATAAATCAAATAAAAAACACCAAAAACACTTGGGAACCTTAAAAGAAATAAAAAATAATTCTTATCTTAAATTAGACGAATTTGTTGAAAAAGAAAAAATAACAAAAGTTGATTTTATTAAATTAGATGTTGATGGTTATGAATTAGATGTATTAAAAAGTGGTGAAAAATTTTTAAAAATCAATAAACCAATTATATTTACTGAGATAGCTCCATATTTATATCCTGAATTTGGATATAATTGCCATGAATTAATTAAATTTTTTAAAGAGTTAAATTACAATTTTTTTGATGAAAATTTAAAGAAAGTTCCTGATATATCGATGTTGGTTGAAAATATGAATGACGGCAGTACTAAAAATTTTTTTCTTTTTTAAAATTTAAAGAACATAAGGTTCAGGTCTTGCTTTTTTTCCTAAAACTCTCTCAACAGCCATATTTGAAATATCTATTGATTGATATTCACCTGTAGTAATTAGTTCCGTTAAAGCTCTACCAATGCCTGGTGCTTGCATTAGTCCTCTACCAGTAAAACCAGTTGCAAGATACACATTTTCAAATTTAGGATGTTTTCCAACTACTGCATTATTGTCTAGTCTATTACAATCATAATAGCCGGCCCAACCACCAGTTAATTTTAATTCTTCCATTGCAGGAATTCTATGAGCTAATGCTGGCCAAACTAATTCCTCAAAATCATCCCAAGCAGGCTCCAAATCTTTAGCATCAAAGACTGATTTCGGTGATCCTGCTAAATATTCTTTACCTTCTGGTCTCCAATAAACGCCCGTCGTTAGATCCCCAGTTAATGGCATTTCAGGAATATGTTTTGGACACTTTACTCTAAAAACTGTATGTTTTTGTGGTTCAACAGGAATATCCTCAAGTAGTTCTTTGGTCCAGCAACCGGCTGCTGAGATAATTGTTTTCGCTTTTATTTCTGAGAGAGATTTTACCTCACCTTTTACAAATTCAGCCCCAAGTTCAGTTGCTTTACTCTTTAAAGCACTATGAAACATAAAAGGATCAATCCAACCCTCACTTTTGTTATCAGTAAATGTAGCTGTTTCTATTCCTTCATTATTAATATATGGAAAAAATTTTTTTAGTTCAGATCCTTTTATATTTTTTGTCCCAGCATCACATGCTTTGTGGTTTTCTAATGCTTTATATTGTTCGTCAGCATGTTCTGGCCCAAACATTAACAGATACCCATTCGTGACCATACTTGCGGTTGGTTTTGGGTTTTTTTCTGTCTTCAGTAATTCAGGAATCTGAAAAATAAATTCTCTTGCAAATTTTCCAAGCAAAATATTTTCTTTTTGGAAAAATTGTCTCCTAAAACCTCCTAATGAAAGTGGAAAAGAGGCTAATTTGTATGTTGGATCTCTTTCTATTACTTTAACTTTTCTACCCTCTTTAGATAAAAAATAAGCCGTTGCAGTTCCGATTATTCCACCACCAACTATTACTACATCGTCCATTTAATTTAATATTAATAAGTTTAAATTCAGAAATAGTGCATAGCAACACCAAAGTAAATAGGGAATCATTAAATAAGCGCTTACAAAATTGACACGTTTAAACCTTAAAAATAGAATTAATATTAATGATATAAGAATCATTAGCACAACCAATGCTAAAAATATTTGATGTAAACCAAAGAAAACAATACTCCAAGTTGTATTAAAAATTATATGAATAAAATAAATATAAACTGTATTCATATCCCTGTTCTTTGTGTGCCAAAAAAACCATATAGCTAATGTCATCATTAAATATAATGTTGTCCAAACAGGTGCAAAGACCCAATCTGGCGGATTGTAATTTGATTTTATAAGCTGTGAATACCAGGGTTCCTTTAAGCTAATTGATGCCAAACTCCCAATAAATGAGGCAGAAAAAGTAATTACAAAAAAAAGTATAAATGATAAAAATTTATTTTTTAACATATAAGTATTATACATCTTAATAAAATGAATAAAAAAACAATTTGGATAACTGGAGGAAGCACAGGAATAGGTAAAGCTTTAGCTATAAAGTTTGCCAATGAAGGTTGGAATGTAGCTATATCAGCAAGACGTGAAAATTTACTAAAAGAGATTTCTGATAATAATGAAAATATTCATGGTTTTCCTTTAGACGTAACAGATAGGTCAAAATGTAGGGAGGTTTTTGAACAAATTATAAATAAATTTCAAAATATTGATATTTGTTTTTTTTCAACTGGTACCTGGAATCCAAAAAAAGAAAAAGATATTGATATTGAGCAAATAGAAGATGTATTTAAAGTGAATTTTTTTGGTACATTAAATAGTATTAAAGCTGTAGAGGAATATTTTAAAAATAAAAAAGATGGTATTATCACTATTGTTTCATCTATAGCTGGATATAGAGGATTGCCAAATTCTACTGGTTATGGACCCTCAAAATCTGCTCTAAATAATTTAGCTGAGAGTTTGTATTTTGATTTTAAAAGATCAAATGTACGTGTATGTCTAGTTTCACCTGGTTTTATAAAAACTCCGATGACAGATAAAAATGATTTTAAAATGCCATTTTTAAAAACAACGGAGTATGCGGCTGAAAAAATTTATGATGGATTAATTAATAAGAATGTATTTGAAATTCATTTTCCAAAATCATTAACTCTAATACTTAAAATTTTAAGTTTTTTACCAAGTAAAATTTATTTTAGTTTGGTAAGTAAGATGACAAAATATCAAAAAAAAAATTAATCTTTAACAAAAACAACTGTCAGTTCCGCAACTTTAAAACCAAACTTAGTCATAGTCGCTTTATTTATAGCAACACGATCATCTTGCTTAAATATCCAGTCATCAAAAGTAATTTTAATTTCTTTACCTTTAACAGGTACTAAAAGAACATATTCAAATTTAAATGCTGGTCCATATGAATAACCTTTTGCTTTTCCAACAACATCTCCTGCAGTACCCTCATAATTGTTTTCATTAATTTTAGTTATTTGCCATTGTCTTGTTTGTATTTCACCATCGTCCCAATTAAATTTTTCATCAAGAATCAACTGGTTTCCATCCCATTTACCATTTAAGTCTGCAGAAAACTGCCTTATAACTTTACCTGATCTATTCTGAAGAACGCCCCAAGCTTTAACATTTCCTGATAAGTATTCTTCAATAATTAACTTAGGTTCTTTACCTTTAAAATCTTCTGGTTTCATAGCACTATTATTTGAACAATTTGTAATTAAGAATAAAGAAATTATCAATAAAATTGCTTTAAAGTTTATAATTTTTCTCACATCTCTCCTTTAAGTTATTTATTTTGTAATGAAAATTGAATTAGATCAATATTTTTTGATTTAAATCCGGCTTCACAATATGAAAGATAAAATTCCCACATTCTTTTAAATGTTGAGTCAAAACCTTGATTCTTTATTAAATCCCATTTTTTATTAAATTCATTTCTCCATAAAGCTAATGTACTAGAATAATGATCCGCATAAGAGTCATATGATTTTATTGTTAAACCATTATCAGACACATGTTTATTTATACTATTTTTGCTTGGAAGGAATCCCCCAGGAAAAATATATTTTTGAATAAAATCTTGTTTATTTTTATATCTATCAAATAAGTTGTCATCTATTGTAATTGCTTGAATTGCGGCTGTCCCACTATTTGCTAAGTTTTTTTTTATGGTTTTAAAGTAACTTTGTAAATAATTTTGACCAACTGCCTCTATCATTTCAATTGAAGCTATCGAATTATATTTATCTTTTAAATCTCTATAATCTTTAATTTGAATATTAACTTTTTCATTTAAGCCACATTTTTGAATTCTTTCTTTTGCGTATTCATATTGTTTTTTAGAAATTGTAATACAATCAAGTTTTATATCGTATTTTTTTCCTAAATATTCTGCAAATCCTCCCCAACCACATCCAATTTCTAAAACTTTATCTCCATTTTTTGGTTTAATTAAATTAATTAACTTTTGATATTTATTATTTTGGGCCTCAGATAAATCTTGATTTTTTTCCTTAAAGATAGCACTTGAATATGTGAGAGTTTTATCAAGCCAAAGAGAGAAAAACTCGTTTCCTAAATCATAATGTTTGGCGATATTTTCTTTGCTTCTGCTTTTTGTATTCTTAATAAAAATGTTTTTTATAAAATTTATAAATGGTAAATCCAATAGTCCTGAAAATTTATAGATTATTTTTATATTTCGAGCTGTAATTTCAATTAAGTTTGATAAATTGTCCGTTTCAAATTCATTTCTCATATAAGACTCAGCAAAACCAATGCTTCCACCTTTAATTAAATTAAAAGAAAAATTTGGCTTATTTATTCTTATATAAGCTTTTAAAGAATCTTCTGGATTACCAAATTTCATTATGTCACCATTAAAGCTTCTGATTTCCAAATAACCAGTATCGATATCACGCAAAATTCTAAACACAATTTTATCAGCAAAATTATATAAGTTCATTAGTTTTCAAATGTTATATTATTTTTAATTTTTAATTTTTTTTTTACAAATTTTATTCCTTTAGCCCATAATTTAAACGCTTCAAAATGTATCGCCGAAATAATTTTTAATGTCATTAATGGGTGTTTTAAATATGATTTTATTAATTCTGAACTCGTAAGATCTGCTCTTTTTCCGTCTTGAGAAGCATATAATATTTTTTCATTTAATTGATATTGATCAATTATGACTGATATTTTCTCTGAAGGTTTTAAAATTCTAAAAAAGTAATTACAATTCATTTCAATAAATGGTGATACATGAAATTTTTTTTCACAATGATGTTGTAAAAGATTTTCATTTTCTACTTTAAAAATGTAAGTATGTTGTTCTCCAAAGGTATTTTTAACCTCATATAATATCGATATTAATTTTTCTCTATTGTCATAAACATAAAAAATACTCAGAGGATTAAACACATAGCCTAAAATTCTTGGATAACACAAAAGTTTTATTTTAATATTTTCATACTCTATTTTATTTTCTTTTAAATTTTTTTTTACCCATTCAATTAATGATTTTCCATCTCTGTCTCCATGATCTTTATCAAAAAAACTTATTAAATTAAATCTATTGTATGAAAAGAAAATTATATCTTTATTCAAAATTTTTAAATCTGATAAATCAATTAAAAGTGAAAATACTTTATATTTAAAAAAATGTAATTTTGGTTTAAATCTTTTATGAATTACTGTTCCATTATAAATTGCACTAGTCATTAAGATTTTTTAACATTTCAATGGATGATTTTATTCCATCCTCATGAAAACCGTAACCAAAATAACTACCACAAAAAAGAATATTTCTTTTATTTTGTAAATTTTTTAGCTTACTTTGATGTATAAGTGCTGACTGATCAAAATATGGATGGGTAAATTTTACTTTTTTTAAAACTTTTGATGTATCTATTTTAAAATAAGGATTCAATGTTAAAAAAATATTTTCCTCACATTTTAAATTTTGTAATAAATTTAACCAATATGTGATTGAATTCTTTTCAATTTCATTTTTTTTAATTGAAGAATTCCAAGATGACCA
Organism: Pelagibacteraceae bacterium AG-447-E22; assembly: GCA_003212295.1. GTDB lineage: Bacteria > Pseudomonadota > Alphaproteobacteria > Pelagibacterales > Pelagibacteraceae > Pelagibacter. Next base: position 9,392 of record QCQC01000018.1, read on the forward strand.
TGCCTTTTTATTCTTTGGCATAACCTTTTCATCTGTATGAATATAAGCAATATTCTCTTTATAACTAAAGTTAGACAAAATTTTCTTTTCATCTTCGGAAGGGTCTTTGATCATTGATAGTGCTTCATCGGCATGTGTGGCTAAAATAACTTTATCGTAATTAAAAAATTCACTTTCACCACCATAATACAAATCAATTCCATTAGTATTACATTTAATTTTGGTAACTTGATAATTCTTAAAATGTTCACCGCTTATTTTAGATAGAATATTTTTTACATAAGTTCTACTTCGATTTGAAATAGTATACCATTGAGGTCTATTTTTTAATTTAAACAAACCATGATTTTGAAAAAATTTTAAAAAAAATTTTAATGGCATTTGATTTGCTTCATATGGTGGCATAGACCAAATGGCAGAAACCATGGGTATTAAGTGGTAATCTATAAATTCTTTTGAAACCTTTTCTTTCTTTAAATAATTACCAAGTGTTATTTCCTCATTACAATCATTAAAGTTATCAAATTTTTTATAAAATTTGATGATGTCAAAAAACATTCTTAAAAATCTTAAATTTATCAAATTAGATCTATTAGAAAAAATTCCATTTAATCCTCTGCCACAATATTCAAAAGGTGTGTCATTAACTGAAACTGAGAAGGACATATCACTTTTTTCAATTTCAATTTTATTTTCATTAAAGAATTTAACTAAATTTGGATATGTGCTAAAATTAAATACAATGAACCCAATATCTACTGATACTTTTGTAGTTCCAAATGTTAAATCTATGGTATGAGAATGTCCCCCGAAATGATCCTCTTTTTCAAATAAATCTACGTGATGATTTTTTGACAAGTAATAAGCGGCACTTAAACCTGAAATTCCTGAACCAACTACTGCAATTTTCATTAAATTCTATGCAGCATCTTCTTTGAATTCATCCATGCTTGGACATGTACAAAAGATATTCTTATCACCGTATACATTATCTACTCTTGCTACTGGAGGCCAAAACTTATTTGCTCGTAAAAATTTAGCTGGATAAGCTGCCTCTTCTCGAGTGTATTTATGTGTCCACTTATCAGACGCTAATTCACTATCAGTGTGAGGAGCATTCTTTATTGGATTGTCAACTTTATCAAACTTGCCAGATTTTATTTGATCAATTTCTTTTTTTATCTTTATTAAAGTGTCACAAAATCTATCCAGTTCAGATAAGCTTTCACTTTCTGTGGGTTCAATCATCATAGTACCAGCTACTGGCCATGACATCGTCGGTGCGTGAAAACCAAAATCAATTAATCTTTTAGCGATATCTTCTTCTGTAATACCTGTTTCTGATTTTATTGTTCTGATATCAATAATGCACTCATGAGCAACGTTACCATTAGAACCTTTGTATAAAATTGGAAAATGATCTTTAAGTCTATTTGCAATATAATTAGCGTTTAAGATTGCAACTTGAGTAGCTAATTTTAATCCTTCGGACCCCATCATTTTAATATACATCCAAGAAATTGATAAAATACTTGAACTACCCCAAGGAGCTGCTGAAACAGCACCAATTCCTGTTGAAGGGCCACAGTCTTTAACAACCGGATGATTAGGTAGATAAACTTGTAAATGTCTTTTACAGGCAATAGGTCCCATTCCAGGTCCTCCACCACCATGTGGAATACAGAATGTTTTGTGTAAGTTTATATGACAAACATCTGGACCAAAATTTCCAGGTTTTGCAATTCCAACTAGGGCATTTAAATTTGCTCCATCCATATAAACTTGACCTCCATGTTTATGAATTAAATTACAGATGTCCGATATTTTTTCTTCAAAAACTCCATGAGTTGATGGATAAGTTACCATCAATGCTCCAAGATTTTCAGAATGAGTTTCTGTTTTTTTCTTTAAATCCTCAAAATCAACGTTTCCCTCTTTATCGCAATTAACCACAACAACTTTCATTCCAACCATCTGTGCACTTGCTGGATTAGTTCCATGTGCTGAGCTTGGTATAAGACATATATTTCTATTTTTATCACCTCTATCTAAATGATATTTTCTAATTACCATTAATCCTGCATACTCACCTTGAGCTCCTGCATTTGGCTGAAGTGAAACTCCCGAAAAACCAGTAATTGATCTTAACCAATTTTTAAGGTCTGTGAACATTGTTCTGTATCCTTCCATCTGTTCAATAGGCACAAACGGATGAGGCTCTGCTAGTTCTCTCCATGAAATAGGTATCATTTCTGCAGTAGCATTTAATTTCATGGTACATGAGCCTAGCGCAATCATAGTTCTGTTAAGAGCTATGTCTTTGTCCTCTAACTTTTTAAGATATCTAAGCATTTCTGTTTCTGAATGATAAGAATTAAAAACAGGATGCTCTAAATATTTTGAAGTTCTTAATAAATTTTTTGGAAGATTAGGTAAACTTACTGTTGGATCTTCTTTTTTGATTGATTCAGCTGCATTAAAAATTTTTAATAGTTGATTTACTCTATAAACATTTTTTTTTTCATCAAAAGAAACAGCAAGCATTTCTGAGTTTACTTTTCTTATATTAACTTTTTGAGCCAAAGCATTTTTGAAAATTTGATCAGTTTTTTCTTTAGTAACTATTGTTACAGTATCAAAAAAATAATCTGAATATAGTTCGTATCCAGATTGTTTTATCTTATCAGCAAAATTTTTTGCTAATTGCGAAACTCTTTCAGAGATACTTTTAATTCCATCAGGTCCATGATAAATTGCATATGCTGCTGAAACTATTGCTAATAAAGCTTGTGCAGTGCAAATATTGCTAGTCGCCTTATCTCTTCTAATGTGTTGTTCTCTAGTTTGTAAAGATAATCTGTAAGCTTTATTTCCATGTCTATCAACTGACACACCAACAATCCTTCCTGGCATTGATCTTTTATACTCATCTTTTGTTGCAAAAAATGCTGCATGGGGTCCTCCATAACCCATTGGGATACCAAATCTTTGAGAACTACCAACTGCAATATCAGCTCCTAGCTCTCTTGGTGTTTTTAGCTTTGCGAGTGCTAGCAGATCACATGCTAAAATTGCTTTACCATTTTTTTTATGAATTTTACTTATTGCCTCACTAGGATTTTTAATATCACCTAAAGTCCCGGGGTACTGTAAAATTCCACAAACAATATCTTCCTTTAACTGCTCTAAAACTTTGTCTTCGTTACCAACAAGAACTTTTAGACCCATGGGCTCCGCCCTAGTTTGTATTACGTCAATAGTTTGTGGATGACAATTTTCTGAGACAAAAACTAAATTACTATCACTTTTATTAAGTCTGTGACTCAAACCCATAGCCTCTGCTGCTGCTGTACCTTCGTCTAGCAAAGATGCATTTGCAATATCCATTCCTGTTAAATCAACAATCATTTGTTGAAAGTTTAATAACATTTCCAATCTCCCTTGCGCTACCTCTGGCTGATAAGGTGTGTAGGAAGTATACCAACCAGGATTTTCTAAAATATTTCTTAAAATTACATATGGTGTATAGGTTCCATAATAACCCATACCAATAAAATTTGAGTAAACTTGATTTTGTTTTGAAATCGCTTTTAATTTTCTTAATGCTTCATATTCTGAATTCGATTCACCAATGTTTAGTTCACCTCTAAACTGTATTTTTTCTGGAACAGTATTATCTATTAAATCATCCAGTGATTTATAATTTAAACTTTTTAACATTTTTGATTGATCCTCATCTGAAGGACCGATGTGTCTTTTTAAAAAATCTTTTTGGGAATTATGTAACATTATTAAGAGCTCTCCTTTGCAAATTTATCATATTCATCTTTATTCATTAATGAATCCATTTCTGATTTATCTTTAATCTTTAATTTAAAGAACCATGCAGTATTTTCGGGATCCTGATTTATTTTTGATGGATCATCTACGATAGCCTGATTTATATCAACTACTTCACCGCTCACTGGTGTATATACATCACTAGCTGCCTTTGTAGATTCAACAACTCCTGCTGTTCCATCTTTTTCTACATTAGAGCCTTTTTCTGGAAGCTCTGTAAAAACTATATCCCCTAACATTTCTGTTGCATGTTTTGTAATACCAATGGTAGCTGTATCTCCATCTAATTTAATCCACTCATGTTCTTTTGAATATTTGACATCACTCATTTAATTAACTCCTTTCACATAGTTTTTTTTATAGAATGGTAATCCACAAATGTTTGCAGGACGTTTTTTTCCTCTAACTTCTAAAAATACTTTTGTATCTTTTTTTGAAAATTCATTCTCAACATAGCCCATGGCCACTGGTCCATTTACGCTTGGTCCAAATGTTCCACTAGTTATTTCACCAATATGTAAATCTGATTGATTAAATATTTTAGTCTTTTCTCGAGCTATAATTCTTCCCTCAGGTTTAATTCCAACTCTAACTTTCTGGACCCCATTGTTAAGTTGTTTAATAATAATATCTGATCCAATAAAATCTCCTTTTGAAATTCTCTCTTTTGAAATTGCCCATTTTAGATTAGCTTCGATTGGTGTCTTACCTTTATCCAGCTCATGACCATACAAACATAGTCCAGCCTCTAATCTCAAAGTATCTCTAGCACCAAGACCAATTAATTTAGCTCCTTTTTCAATTAATTTTCTTGTAAATTTGTCTGCTAATTCATTGTGTAGAGAAATTTCAAATCCATCCTCACCAGTATATCCTGAGCGAGTAATATAAACTTTTTTGTCATTAAATAAAAACCAATTGCCTGTCATAAAGTTAAGATCCTCAACTCCCTTAATAAGATCATTTAAAATCTCTACTGATTTAGGTCCTTGAATAGCGATCA
>QCQC01000019.1 GCA_003212295.1 Pelagibacteraceae bacterium AG-447-E22
ATAAAATTAATAAACTTAAAAAAAAAAAGAATGCAGTTATTCTTGCGCACAATTATCAAACACCAGAAATTTATCATGGTATCGCTGATTTTTCAGCTGACTCTTTGGCCTTAGCTATAGAGGCATCAAAAACCTCAGCGGATATTATTGTAATGGCTGGAGTACATTTCATGGCAGAAACAGCAAAATTAATGAGTCCAAATAAAAAAGTTTTATTACCAGATATGAATGCTGGATGTTCTCTTTCTTCATCAATTTCTGGAAAAGATGTAAGATTGCTAAAAGAAAAATATCCAGGAGTCCCTGTTGTTTCCTATGTAAATACATCTGCTGATGTTAAAGCAGAAACTGATGTATGTTGTACTTCTGCAAATGCAGTCAAAATTGTAAAATCATTAGGAGTTAAAAAAGTAATTTTTCTTCCTGATGATTATCTGGCTAAATACGTTGCTTCTCAAACAGATGTTGAAATAATTTCTTGGAAAGGAATTTGTATAGTTCATGATCAATTTAATGAAAATGAAATAAATGATATAAGAAAAAATAATCCAGGAATAAAAATTATAGCTCACCCAGAATGTCCACCAGAGGTAATAAAAGCAAGCGACTTTGCCGGATCAACTTCAGGTATGATTAAATATGTAAAAGATAATCAACCTAAAAAAGTTATGATGGTAACTGAATGTTCTATGAGTGATAACATTCAAATTGAAAATCCTAATGTTGAATTTATTAAACCATGTAATATGTGTCCTCATATGAAAAAAATTACTTTACCTAAAATTCTTGATTGTCTAGAAAATGAAACAGGCGAAATTATTATGGCCCAAGAGACTATTGATAAGGCCAGATTATCAGTAGAAAAAATGGTTGCTATTGGTAGATAACACTTCGTGTCAAAAATAAAATTAAGTGAAACTTTTATCAAAGATAGAGTAAAACTCGCTCTAGCAGAAGACTTATATCCTTATGGGGACATTACATCTAACTTGTTAAAAAAGAGTAAGATTATCGAAGCAAAATTAGTTTCAAATCAAAAAGCAATTGTTGCAGGTTTATTGTTTGCAAAACACTCTTTTTATCAAGTAGATAAAAAGATTAAATTCATATTAAAAAAAAAAGATGGATCTTCAATCAAAAAAAATTCTGTGATAGCAATCATAAAAGGTAAAGCAAGTTCAATATTGATTGCTGAGAGAGTTGCTTTAAATTTTTTATCTCATATTTCTGGTATAGCTACAAAAACAAATGAATTTGTGAAGCTGGCTGGAAAAAAATGTAAAATTTGTTGCACTAGAAAAACTATTCCAAATTATAGAGTTATTCAAAAATACGCAGTCAAATTGGGAGGTGGTACTAATCACAGGTTTAATTTAAGTGATGAATTTTTGATTAAAGATAATCATATTGCGAGTTCAAATTTAAAAGAATTAGTTTCACTAGCTATTAAAATAAGAGAGGAAAAAAAATTACAGTCGAAGTAGATAATTTAAAACAACTAAAAGAAATAATTGGTCTAAAATTTGATACTGTTTTATTTGATAATATGAATGTAAAAAACTTAAAAGCAGGTATTAAACTAACAAAAAAATATTATGAAACAGAAGCTTCTGGAAATATTAGTTTTAAAACAATCAAATCAATTGCTGCAACTGGTGTAGATAGAATCTCTATTGGAAGTATCACTCATAGTGCTCCAGCTGTAGATTTCAAATTAGAAATTTAAGATATTAAGTTCTATAAATTAATTAATTTTTTTTAAGTTCTGCTTGAGCAGCTGCTAATCTTGCAATTGGAACTCTATATGGAGAACAAGATACATAGTTTAATCCTACTTTTGAGCAGAAAAGAATACTTTTTGGATCACCTCCATGCTCACCACAAATCCCTAACTTAAGTTTTTTGTTTTGTTTTTTTCCTTTTTCTACAGCTATTTCCACTAAATCTTTTACTCCATCATCAATTGATACAAAAGGATCCACTGTAAAAATTTTATTATCAATATAATCATTTAAAAATTTACCACTATCATCCCTACTAATTCCAAAAGTAGTTTGCGTCAAATCGTTAGTACCAAAACTAAAAAATTCAGCATGTTTAGCAATATCTTTTGCTTTTATAGCAGCTCTTGGTAATTCTATCATTGTACCAACTAGAAATTTTATTTTTACTTTATTTTCATTTTGAACTTTTCTTGCAGTATTAATAACTAGATCTTTCATAATTTTTATCTCTGCCTCTGTTGATACAAGTGGTATCATTATTTCTGGGAAAGCTGATTTTTGTTTATTTTTTTTAAGATCACATAAAGCTTCAAAAATTGCTCTACATTGCATTTCATAAATCTCTGGAAAAGAAATACCCAATCTACAACCTCTATGACCCAGCATAGGATTTTGTTCATGTAACTCCTCTATCCTAGACTCAACTTCTTTTTTATCTGTTCCTATTGCACCTGCAACTTCATTAATTTCTTTGTTAGATTTAGGTAAAAATTCATGTAACGGTGGATCTAGTAATCTCACAGTGACAGGAAGACCATGCATAATCTTGAATATTTCCATAAAATCTTTTTTTTGGTGAGGTAAAAGTTTTTCTAAGGCTTTTGCTCTATCTTCTTGAGTTTTTGATAAAATCATTTCTCTAACTGATAAAATTCTTTCCTCGTCAAAAAACATATGTTCTGTTCTACAAAGACCTATTCCCTCAGCACCAAAATCTCTTGCTGTTTTGGTGTCTGGTGGTGTTTCAGAATTAGTTCTGATTTTTAATTTTCTGATATTATCCGCCCAACTCATTAATTTAGAAAAATCTCCTGAAATCTCAGGCTTTACTGTTGGAACTGTGCCCAAAATTATTCTTCCAGAGGAACCATCTATAGTAATTATATCACCTTCCTTAACTTCAATAGATGAGGTTTTAAATATTTTTTTATCATAATTAATATCAATTTCACTTGAACCAGAAACGCAAGGTCTACCCATACCTCTTGCAACAACTGCAGCATGACTAGTCATCCCTCCCCTAGCTGTTAAAATTCCTTTTGCAGCATGCATGCCTTGAATATCTTCAGGAGATGTTTCAACTCTAACTAAAATTGTATCTTGCATCATATCATTTAATCTTTCTGCCTCTTCAGAGGTAAAGACTACTTTACCACTCGCTGCCCCTGGAGATGCTGGAAGACCACTAGCAATCACTTCAATTGAGCTTTTCTCATCCAAGGTTGGGTGCAATAATGTATCTAAAGAATTTGGATCAATTCTCATAACAGCCTCATTTTTAGAAATAAGTTTTTCTTTAACCATATCAACAGCAATTTTAATTGCTGATTTAGATGTTCTTTTTCCTGAACGAGTTTGCAATATCCAAAGTTTATTATTTTCAACTGTAAATTCTACATCCTGCATATCCTTATAATGTTTCTCTAGTTTCTTTAAAATTTTATGCAATTCAGAATAAACTTTTGACATCGCTTCTTCCATTGATGGCTCTTTTACTTTTGCCTCTTTTTTTGCTTTTTTAGTTATGTACTGTGGTGTTCTTGTTCCAGCAACAACATCTTCTCCTTGAGCATTAATAAGATACTCTCCATATATATCGTTTGATCCATCTGAAGGGTTTCTTGTAAATACAACGCCTGTTGCACAATCATTTCCCATGTTTCCAAAAACCATTGATTGTACATTTACAGCTGTTCCCCATTCAGAAGGAATCTGATTCAATTTTCTATAAACTTTTGCACGATTACTTTCCCAAGATAAGAATACAGCACTAATAGCACCAAATAATTGCTGATAAACATCTTGAGGAAATTCTTTTTTAGATTTTTCTTTAACAGTATTTTTAAAATCTTTAATTAATCCGTCCCAATCTTGCTCATCTAGATCAGTATCTAAAAGAACACCTTTGGTTAATTTATAATTTTCAATCAATTCCTCAAAATAGTAGCTCTCTACACCCATAACTACATTTCCATACATTTGAATAAATCTTCTATAGCTATCTTTAGCAAATCTTCCGTTAGAAGTTTTTTTTGCAAGAGCAACTACTGTTTTATCATTAAGACCAAGGTTCAAAATTGTATCCATCATTCCTGGCATTGATACTCTTGCACCAGATCTTACAGATAATAAAAGTGGATTCTTTAAATCCCCAAATTTTTTTGATACATCTCTTTCTATAACCTTTAATTCTTTTTTTATTTGATTGACTAATTTTAAATTTAACTTTTTTTTATCTTTATAAAATATCTCACAAACTTTTGTAGATATAGTAAATCCAGGGGGTACAGGTAAACCTAATCTGCCCATTTCAGATAAATTAGCACCTTTGCCACCTAAAAAATTTTTTGGACTCTTAATCTTTTTTGTATCTTTTGACTGAAAATTTAAAATTAATTTATTCATTACTAGTTTTTAACATTTGAAAATTTGTAAAATTTTGAAACGTTTTACATAACATATTTATAAGTTCCAACCGATTTTTTCTTAAAGTTTCATTTTTCTCATTTACTTTAACATTATCAAAGAACTCAAAAACTTCTTTTTTAGCATCGGCTAAAATTGACAATGATTTTTCATAATTTTCATCATTATTGATTGTAGAATAGTACTTTTGAATTTCATTTACTTTTTTATACAAATTTTTTTCAAAATCACTTTTAAAAATTCCAGGATCGGTTGTATTATCTATTTCAATTTTATTATTTTTCATTTCATTTTCTAAAATATTTGAGGCTCTTTTAAAGCTTGAAATAATATCTAAACCAATTTGGTTATTTATAATTTTATTAAGACATCGTGCTTTTTCATAAGATGAAAATACCTTATTCAAAGAAAATGATGAAATTATAGCTTCAGTTATGTCATGCCTTATTTCTTTTTCTTTTAAGTAATATTTAAATCTATCTTTTAAAAATTCATTTAATTCTTTTTGCAAATTTATATTTTCAAGTCTGTAACCTTGACCTTGAAATAGACTTGAAGAATAAATCAACAAATCATTTATCTTTAAATTCTTTTTATTCTCTATTAAAATCCTTATTATACCAAGCGCTATCCTTCTAAGCGCTAAAGGATCTTTAGAACTTGTGGGTTTTTCATTAATACCAAAAAAACCAACTATAGTATCTATTTTATCAGTAATCGATAATGCTACACTAAATGGTTTTTTGGGAACTCTAGAATTTAATCCAATCGGCAAATATTGCTCAGTCAAAGCTAATGAAATATCTTTATCAAATCCTTGATAAGTTGAAAAATATCCTCCCATCAGACCTTGAAGTTCTGGAAATTCACCAACCAATTCGGATGTTAAATCAGTTTTACAAATTGAAGCTGATAACTCAACTTTTTCTTTGCTAATTAATAATTCATCTGAAATCATGCCACCAAGTTTTCTCATTCGTTGCACTTTGTCAAAATAATTTCCCAGACCTTTGAAAAAATTCATGGATTTTAATTGAGATACTCTCTTAACCAAATTTTGAGCTTTGTCTTTATTCCAAAAAAATTCTGCATCACTTAATCTTGCCTCTACCACTCTTTCATTTCCTATTTTGATGAGACCTTTATGATCTTTTCGATTAGTAACAATCAAAAATTGATTGGTAATATGATTTTTATCGTTAAAAGTAGGAAAATATTTCTGATGTGTCTCCATAGTTAAAGTTAAAATCTCTTTAGGAACAGATAAAAACTTTTTATCAAAATTACATAATAAGACATTTGGGCTATCTACTAAATTTACAACTTCATCGATTAGTTTTGGGTTATCATTAATTTTTAATCCTTTTTTGTTTAAAATTTTTAAAAAATTGCTGTTTATTATCTTTAATCTCTTATTTTGATCAATAAATACTCCCTGTTTTTCAAAAAACTTCTCGTAATCTTTAAAATTATCAAAATTTTTTTTCTTATCCTCAAGGTCTTTATCTATAAATGTTGAGTTTGAAGAAACAAGATGATGAAATTTAAAACTGACAATTTTTTTATCAAATATTGACAAAATTGATTTTAATGGTCTTCCCCAATTTAAATCAAATTCACCCCATTTCATTGATTTTTTCCATTGATAGTTTGCTAAAATTTTCGGAATAAATTCAATTAAAAAATCATGAGTTTTTAATGACTTTGCTTCTGTTTGATAAAAATAAAATTCTCCTTTCTCTGTTTTTTTTTTATATAAATTTTTTCTTTCTATTTTATTCGATCTAATAAAACCTTCAATTGCTTGCTCAGGAGCTTCAGTTTTAGGTCCTCTAATCTCTTCTGATTTAACACTAATCAACTTATCCAAGTCTTCAAAAACTATAACAACTCTATTAGGTGATGATAAAGAAAAACTTTTTTTTGATTTAATTGATTTTTTGTCAAACAAATTTTTAAATTCTTCTAAAATTTTTTCCCTTAAATTTTTTTGAAGAACGGACGGAATTTCCTCACTAAAAAGCTCTAAAAAAAATTCTGACATATTATATTTGTGTATCAATCCAAATTGTTGCTACTAATTTCGTTATTTCTCTTATTCTGCTAATATATTCAGCTCTTTGCGCAACACTAATAGCTCCTCGAGCATCTAACACATTAAAAACATGACTTGCTTTTAAACATTGATCATATGCTGGTAGAGATATTTTTTTTTCAACTAATGATTTTGCTTCATTTTCAAACATATCAAAAATCTTAAAAAGATTTTCTGTATTTGCATGTTCAAAATTGTATGCTGAAAACTCTTTTTCAGCTTGATGAAAAACTTCTCTATATTTTACGTCTTCACTATTCCAGATCAAATCATAAACATTTTTTTTTTGTTGAGTAAACATACAAATTCTCTCTAAACCATAAGTTATTTCAACAGAAACAGGTTTGCATTCAAAACCTGCCATTTGCTGAAAATAGGTAAACTGGGTAATTTCCATTCCATCGCACCATACTTCCCATCCAAGTCCTGCGGCTCCAAGAGTTGGGCTTTCCCAATCATCCTCTACAAACCTAATATCATGATCTTTGTGATTAATGCCTATGACTGACAAACTATTTAAATAAAGTTTTTTAATGTTTGATGGAGATGGTTTAATTATAACTTGAAACTGATAATAATGTTGAAGTCTATTTGGATTATCTCCATATCTACCATCTGTTGGTCTTCTTGAAGGTTGAACATAAGCAGCTTTCCATGGTTTAGGTCCAAGAGATCTTAATGTAGTAGCTGGGTGAAATGTTCCAGCACCAACTTCCATGTCATAAGGTTGTAGAATTACACAACCATGTTTACTCCAAAATTTTTGTAAATTAAAAATTGTGTCTTGAAAAGTCTGAAACTTTGGAGTTTTTTTATTTTTTTTAGAGGCCATATCTTTGCCAGAAAGATTTTTCTTCTAAAATGTTTGCAAGCTGATTAACATGATCATTTGATGATGATAGTTTTTTACTTATCCAGCTTTTTGATTTTTCAAATTTTTTGATTACTACATCTTCTCCATATTTTTCTCTTAATATTTGATTGGCATCTCCTACTTCATCGATTAAACCAAGATCTTTTGCTTTCCTACCTGACCAAAACTCTCCAGAAAATAATTCTACCTCAGTTTTTTTTAATTTAGAACCTCTACTCTTTTCAACAACCTCAATAAAATCTTTGTGCAAATCTAACTGAATATTTTTTAGTCTTTCAATATCTTCTTTTTTTTCTTCTTGAAAAGGATCTAACGTACTTTTGTTCTTACCAGCAGTATGTACTCTTCTTTCAACACCAATTTTTTTTATTAGCTCAGTAAAACCAAATGAAGAGTAAATAACTCCAATAGAGCCAATAATAGAACTTGAATTTGCATATATTTCATCTCCAGCACATGCAATTAGGTAGCCACCTGAAGCTGCCACATCCTCAGCAAAAACTATTACTTTTTTTTTATTTTTTTTAGCTTGTTGTCTTATAAAATTATAAATCAAATGAGACTGAACTGGAGATCCTCCAGGAGAATTAATTGTAATTGCAACACATGGTGTTTTTTTTAAAGCAAAAGCTTTAGATATAATCTCTTCTTGACCTGAAAAATCTATTCCCTGTTTAAACTTTCCTACATTTCCAATAAGTCCACTTAATTTAATATGCGGAACTATTTTTTTCTTTCTAAAAAAAGAGAACATTTTTAATCTTTATAGAATTTTTAATTGAATATAAAGACACCTTATAATTGAAGATTTAGGTGCGTCAATTGATAAGTAATAAATATAAACTTATTATATTAGTTTGTTCACATATATGGGAACTGTAATACAGCTCAAAAATCAAATTAATAATTCTTATTTTCAGCTAAAAGATTCAGTTGAGAGTAGATTGTTGTTAGTTGAGGAAAAAATTAAACTAAAATTGTCAAGTGAGGTAGAATTAGTTAAAAAAATGACTGACTACCATCTTAAAACTGGTGGCAAAAGATTAAGAGCACTACTTACATTAGGTTCTGCAAAGTTGTGTAATTACTCAAAGGGTACTAGGGATATAAATTTAGCAGCTTGTGTTGAATTAATTCACTCTGCAACCTTAATGCACGATGATGTGATAGACAATGGTGCTATAAGGAGAGGAAAAAAAACTTTAAATAAAATTTGGGATAATCATTCATCTGTGTTAGTCGGAGATTATCTGCTAAGCAGATGTTTTGAAATGATGGTAGAAGATGGAAACTTAGATGTTTTAAGATTATTATCCTCAACATCTTCAAAGATTGCTCAAGGAGAAGTATTACAACTTCAACACCATGGTGAAGTTGATATGTTAGAAGAAACATACCTAAAAATTATATCTGCTAAAACTGCAGAATTGTTTGCAGCATCAACAAAAGTTGGAGCAATTTTATCTAACAGAAATAGTAAAGAGAAAGAAGCGTTAGAGTTTTACGGAAGAAACCTTGGATTAACTTTTCAAATTGCTGACGATACTTTAGATTATAATTCAGAATTAAAGTTATTTGGAAAAAAAATCGGTAAAGATTTTTATGAAGGTAAAGTTACACTTCCTATAATCTTATTATTTCAAAAAGCCAATATTGAAGAAAAGAAAAAATTAAAAGATATTTTTTCAAAAAATATTAGAGATGAAAGAGATTTAAATTATTCTTTATCATTAATAAAAAAATATAATATTATCAATGCATGTTATCAAAAAGCTCAACATTATATTAATCTAGCTTCTAACTCACTTTCAGTTTTCAGTGATTGTCAGGAAAAAAATATCCTTGAAAATTTAACCTCTTTCAGTTTATCAAGAAATTTTTAAGGACTTAAAAGTTTTTTTACCCAATTGTTATTTTCATCTAAAGAATATTTTAATCTTTCATGTATTCTATTATCTCCATTTAACCAAAATTCAATACTTGATGGTTTTAAATTCCAGCCAGACCAGTGATTAGGTCTCGGCACATTATCTTTATTATTATATTTTTTTTTAAAAATTTCTAAAGAATCTAAAAGTTCTTCTCTATTTTTTAAAATACTGCTTTGTTTAGATGCCCATGCACCTATTCTACTTTCATAAGCTCTGGTATTAAAATAATCATCTGCTGTTTTATCATCGACCAACTTTAAAGTGCCAACAATTCTAATTTGTCTTAATAAACTTTTCCAATGAAAACACATTGTTGCATTTGGATTGTCTTTTAATTCATTTCCTTTTTGGCTATTTAAATTTGTATAAAAAACAAATCCATTATTATCAAAACCTTTAAGAAGAACCATTCTTACAGATGGAATGCCGCTCTTGCTAGCTGTGCCTAAAGCCAAAGCATTGGGATCATTAATCTCTTTCTTTTTAGCCTCATCAAACCATTTTTCAAATAATTTAAATGGATCATCAAGATCTAAAAAGCATTTATTAAGCCCTAATGAGTTTTTTTGATTCATAATTTAAACAAAATAATCTATATAATATAAATAATGTCATTTAATACTTTTGGAAAGTTTTTTCGGTTCACTACATGGGGAGAATCTCATGGGCCAGCTATTGGCTGCATAATTGATGGCTGTCCCCCATTAATTCAGCTAAAAGAGCAAGAAATTCAAAAAGAATTAGACAAAAGAAAACCTGGCCAATCAAAATTTACAACTCAAAGAAAAGAGAGCGATAAAGTTCAAATTTTGTCTGGAGTCTTCGAAGGTAAGACAACTGGTACACCCATATCCTTAATAATCTATAACGAGGATATGCGTTCAAAAGATTATAAAAATATTAAAGATAAATTTAGACCTGGGCATGCTGATTTTACATATTTCAAAAAATATGGAATTAGAGATTATAGAGGTGGAGGACGATCTTCTGCAAGAGAAACAGCTGCAAGAGTTGCTGCAGGTGCTATCGCAAAAAAAGTTTTAGAAAAAAAATTAGGGAAAAATTTTAAGATTTCAGCTGCAGTAACTCAGCTTGGTATTCTTGGATGTGACACTACTAAATGGGATGATAAAATGATTTACAAAAATCCGTTTTTTTGTCCAGATAAATCAATGCTAAAAATTTGGGAAAAATATTTATTAAATATTCGTAAAGCAGGATCTTCCTGTGGAGCAGTAATAGAAGTTAGGGCCAATGGGGTTCCCGCAGGTTTGGGTGCGCCTATTTATTCAAAGCTGGACTCGGATATTGCATCTGCAATGATGAGTATAAATGCAGTTAAAGGAGTGAATATTGGATCTGGTATGAATTCTGCCAAGCTATCTGGTGAAGAAAATTCTGATGAAATTTCACAAAACAATAAAAAAATGAAATTTAGTTCAAACAATGCAGGTGGAATACTTGGTGGTATTTCTTCTGGACAAGAAATAGTGGTTTCATTTGCAGTAAAACCTACATCCTCAATTTTAAAAAGCAGAAAAACAATAAATAGATTCGGAAAAAATACTACCATATCTGTGACAGGCAGACATGATCCTTGTGTAGGTATAAGAGCAGTTCCAGTTGGTGAAGCTATGCTTTCATGTGTTTTATTAGATCACTACCTAATGAATAAAGCGCAGTGTGGTTAAATAAATTTATTTTTGTTTTTGTAAAACAATATTAGAATTTAAGACATCCAAAACTTTTTCTTCAATTGAATTAGCATCTAAATTTGCAATTTTATACATATTTTCAGGTGTATCTTGATCTATAAAAACATCTGGAAGTATCATTGATCTAAATTTTAAATTAGAGTCCATCAGCCCTTTTTTTGTTAAAAAATTAACAACATGAGAACCAAAACCCCCTATTGAACCCTCTTCAATAGTCACAATTGCTTCATGAGTAGTTGCTAATTGCCAAATTAAATTTTCATCTAAAGGTTTAGCAAATCGTGCGTCTACAACAGTTATATTAACTCCTTTTTTTTTTAAGTTTTCAGCTGCTTTTAATGTTTCATTAAGTCTTGCACCAAAATTTAAAATGGCTAATTTATTTCCTTCTTTAATTATTCTAGATTTACCTATTTCAATTTTTTCATTAATAGTTGGAAGAACTGATCCTAGCCCGGTGCCTCTCGGGTATCTAAATGCAGAAGGTCGATCATTAATTTCTGTTGATGTGTTAATCATTCTTACTAGTTCAGCTTCATCACTTGCAGCCATTATTACAAAATTTGGTAATGTTGATAAGTATGTTATGTCGAAACTACCTGCATGTGTCGGTCCATCAGCCCCAACTAATCCTGCTCTATCAATTGCAAATCTCACGGGTAAACTCTGAATTGCTACATCATGAACTACTTGATCATATGCTCTTTGCAAAAATGTTGAGTAAATTGCTGCGTAAGGTTTAAAGTTTTCAGTAGCTAAACCAGCTGCAAACGTTACAGCATGTTGTTCTGCAATTCCAACATCAAAGGTTCTGTCTGGAAATTCTTTACGAAAAATATCAAGGCCTGTTCCATCTGGCATTGCTGCAGTAATAGCAATTATTTTACTATCTTTTTTAGCATGCTGAACTAAAGTATTTGCAAAAACCTTTGTGTATGATGGAACTTTACTTTGACTTTTGGCTTGCTCACCAGTCTTAATATTAAATTTTGAAACACCATGGTAATTATCTTTTGCTTTTTCTGCGAATGAATAGCCTTTCCCTTTTTTTGTTTTAATATGGATTAAAATTGGCCCGTTGTGTTTAGAGTCTTTTGCATTTTTTAAAATTGGCAACAAAGAATTTAAATCATGCCCATCTATAGGTCCTATATAATAGAATCCAAGTGAACTAAACAAGGTTCCACCTGTTACAGCAGATCTAAGTAAGTCTTCGGCTTTACCTGCTTTTGCACTAAATCTTTTTGAAAATGCTGATGTAATAAGTTTAATAGTTTCTCTTAAACTGAAATAAATCTTCCCTGAGAAAATTTTAGCTAAATATGTACCCATTGCGCCTACTGGCCTAGAAATCGACATATCATTATCATTTAAAATCACAATCATTTTCGTTTTTGAAGCGCCAGCATTGTTCATTGCTTCATAAGCCATGCCTGCACTAATAGCACCATCTCCAATGACAGCTATAACATTATCTAATTTATTTGATAGTTTGTTTGCTTCAGCTATTCCTAAACCTGAAGAAATAGAGGTTGAACTATGTGCTGCACCAAAAGGATCATATTCACTCTCTTTTCTTTTTGTAAAACCAGATAAACCCTTTCCTTGTCTTAGTGTTCTAATTTTATCTTTTCTACCTGTTAAAATTTTATGAGGATAACATTGATGACCAACATCCCAAATTAATTTATCATTTGGTGTATTAAAAATATAATGAATAGCAATAGTAAGTTCAACTACACCCAGGCTTGCTCCTAAATGACCTCCAGTGACTGACACTGCATCAATCATTTCCTCTCTTAACTCATCAGCTACCTTTTGAAGTTTTGCCTCAGGTATTTTTTTTAAATCCGATGGAAAATTTATATTATCTAAATATTCGTATTTTTTTTTCATTTATTTCGATCTAAAATATATTCTAGTGTTTCAGATAAATCTTTTGATCTTGAACCATATTTTT
>QCQC01000020.1 GCA_003212295.1 Pelagibacteraceae bacterium AG-447-E22
TTGGAAATGCTAATAGTGGAACAATTATTAAAAAAATGAAATCAAGCGTTACAGAAATTTATCAATCAATTATAATCTTGTTTAAAAATATTTAAATCCAGTTACTAAAGTAATTTTTTTTTGTACAAACTGCATCTATTAAATTACTTTTTTTAAGTTTAATAATTTGTTTTGATTTTTTATTTACTTTATTTCCACTTATTTCAGGACTTACAAGACAAATCTTATATTTTAATTTATACTTTAGATATTTAAAATCTTTAAAATTTTTTGGGATACCTAAAAATGTATCATACCAAATCCATTTTGCTTTACCTTTAAGTTTTTTTGCAGCAGTTAATCCTTCGTAGTGTGAAACTCTAATTGAAATTTTATTAAATTTTTTTTTTACAAGATCTATTATTTTAGGAAAAGATGAGTCTAAAAAAAAATAATTTTTGATCTTAAATTTTCTAAATAACTTAATTACCCTATCCTCAATTCTTTCAGACTTTATATTTGCAATCAAAAATTTATGATTATAATATTTTAAAAATTTCTCTAACTTTACACCTTTTTTAAAAGGGTCATGTTCAATTATTAACTCATTCTTATAATTTCGTATATCGATCTCAATTCCATATTTATTATTTAAGTTAATTAGTTCTCTGATCTTGTTGATTCTGTGTGCAATTAAGAGCATTTATTTTTTAATAACTTATAAATTTATATTAAAAATATAGTATATATAAATAAAGATAATTAAAAATAGTTTTGTAAGAATGGTTGAAATTTATAATAAAAAAAAATTCCCAAATCTTTATGATTTAAAGGATACCAACCCTTTTTTCTTATCAATAGGAGTATTAATTGGTGGACTTTTATTTTTGAATATTTCCAATTTTTTTTTTGGTAAAATAGAATTATTTTATACTGTATATGGATTATTAACTTGGTTTTGGTTGAGATTTTTAGAAATAACAACTAACTTTTTTGTTAGAAAAAAAATAAATTTTTTTTCATCATTTTCTTATAGCTGGTCTTTACCCATTATTGTTATTTGTTTTTTAGGTTTTTTAAATATTAAATTGCCGATAATTTTTATATCTATCATAGCAGCATTAGATATTATTTTTTTTATTTTCAATGCTTTAAAAAACAAAATTTTATTCAGTATTAAATATTTTATTTCGGGATTAATATTGGGATCTGTATTAATTGGACTTTCCACTACACATAGCACAACAGTAATGTGGATGGAGCAATTTTTACATTTAGGAACAGAATTTCCCGCTGATTTTATGCGAGATGTTGCTTATGTGAATTCGTGGTCAGAATACGGAGTTATTAGTCAAGGATATCATGGTCTATTACCGGAGGTATATCATAATCTCTATATTTTTTTTACTATGCCTTTTATAAATGATCAAGTTAACACAATAAAAATCTTCGTAATTTTTGCTACTTTAATAATACCTCCACTGTTAGTTTATGGCTCCTCTAAATTAATTATTAATATGGGACATAGATATATTTCAAATAATTGGCATATTTTTTTATTAATATTCATACTTACATTTTCAGCAATTGATTATGTGATCGCCCAGAGATCAGTTATGATAGCAACACTTTTATTGATAGCTTTTATACCCTTGACTTATCAAATGGTCACTAAAACAAGTAATCATTTTGATATTATTGTATTTTCAATACTAATTCCTTTGACGATTTTAGCTAGAGCTTATCATGGGTTATTTTTATTGGGAATATCAATTTTTTTTCTTATTTATAAAAAATTTTCTCAAAAAATAATTATTTTTTTATCTATAGTTATTTCAGTTTCTATTCTCTTTTTTCATTATAGAAGTCCAGAAATTTACCCAGAAACCGAATTTATTATTGGCTACTTTAAATATTTTTTAAGACATACACATCCATATATAAATAATTTTTTAATTCCAATTTTAATATTTTTATTTTCTTATTTCATGTTAAAAAATAAAAATTTTTTAAATAAAAAATTTTATTCCAGACTTTTAAAAAATAAATTTAATTTTTTCATTATATTCAATTGCTTAATAATAATTTTTTTATCTTTAAGAGGCCATCAAAGAGAGATCTTCTATCAATTATTTCCTTTTTACTGGTTTATATTTTTTTTTGTAATTACACCTAATTTTTTAAACTTCTTTTTTAAAGAGAAGAAGTTATTAAATTTTTTTAAAGGAAATAACATAAGTTTTATTTTAATCATGATAGTTTTTTTAGCCTCTTTAACAGCGCTTAAAAATTATGGTTATGGACTTTATTCAGAATATGGAACAATAAAAAAATCTATTAAAAGTATTCGTGTGTTAAATGATAGCTGGAAAGACAAAGGGGGGAACGAACTATTTTTGAAAAATATAGATATTGAAGAATGCAAAAATTTAAGATTTGATTTATTTTGTGAAATTAGAACAAGAATATTTAGTGTTTCAAATTTTGAAAGATATTCATTTAATTTTGCTCCACGAAAAATTTTAGAAAAAGTAAAAAAAGTTAAACAAAATTTAAAAGGTAATACAGCAATATACATCTCTCCAAGCAATGAATATTGGGATAGTTTTGAATTATCCAGCACTTATAAAAGAGAGAGATATTACAAGCTATCAAGGTATTTCATGATAGAAGAGAAAATACCTATGATTTTTGGGGTACACCCAAAAGATAAAAGATTTTATTATTCAAAGTCTACAGCAATTAAATATTCTGGTGATTTAAAAGAACTTAATATGATTGGTAATAGTGAAAAAATTTGTTCTATAGGAAATAAATTGAAAATTGACAATATCATTATATTTGAAAAAAATATTGATATTTATAAAATTATCTCATGTGGTTAAAGCTTTTCATTTCACATAATTAAATATAAAGAAACAATAAATGAATTCTAAAAATAAATTTCATAAAAAGATAAAATTAAATATTATTATTCCAATTTCAAAAAAAGATTTAGATTTTCAAAATGAATTCAATGAATTTAAGTACTGCACAAAAGTTGGCAATACTACAATTATTAATTTTTCAGAGACAGTTTTTAATTCATTATCAAAAAAATTTGATATAACTCTCTATTTTATAACGTCAAAAGAGATACAAAAAAAAAGTAAAATCAAAAATCAAATTAAAAAATTAAAATTCGATAAAAAGATAATTTTAATAAAGAAACAAACAAAAAATGTTTTAGAAACAATTTTAAAAGTAAAAAAGTATTTTTTAAAAATGAATGAAAAAATTGCTGTATTTCATCCAGATAGTAATTTTAAATTTGATGTAAAAAAATTTTACAAAGAAATTGAAAAAAACTATGATGGAATAATTTTTGGTTATAACCATTTTAATCCCACTGATCATTTAAGCTCTGATACCGGCAGACTGTCTATAACAAAAAATTGTTTCGTTAAAAAAGTCTATGAAAAAACAATTCTAAAAAATAATTTCAAAACTTGTGCAGGTTTTTACTATTTTAATAATTGGGAGAAATTTTCATATTTCAGTAAAAATTTATTAAAAAATAAAACAAAACACAAAGTAACTGGTGAGGTTTTTAATTTAATGATTTTAAAAAAAATGAAAGTTAAATATTTGGAGGTTAAAAACTTTATTAGTTTTTCCAATCCATTTGCAATAAATGAATTTAATTTTTGGAAAAAATATTTTGACAAAAAAATAATTAGATCAAAAAGAATTACTAATATCACAAACATAATACCAGCTGCAGGCTCTGGAAAGAGACATAAAGAATTTAAAGTTCCTAAACCCTTCATAAATATTAGTGGTAAAACTATGATTTCACAAGCTATGGATAGTATGCCTAGATCTAAAAATAACCATATAATTTTTAGAAGAGCAATTACAAAAAATTTTAAAAAAGAAGTTAGGCAATTAAAAAATTATTCTAAATATATTAATATAATTAATATTTTGAAAAAAACTGATGGTGTTGCAAGAACTTGTTTGGTTGCTAAAGAAAATGTTGATAAAAATCTACCTGTTTTACTTTCATCCTGTGACTTTAAGATTTTATATGATGAAAAAAAATTATTTAAATTAATAAAACAACATAATCCAGACTCAATAATCTTTACTTTTAGAAAATATCCTGATGCTAGAATTGATCCCAATTCTTATGCTTACGTTGCGGTTGATAAAACTGAGTTGAATATAAAAAGAGTTGTAGAAAAACGAGCTATAAGTAAAACACCCCATAAAGATTTCGCAGTAACAGGAGTTTTTTATTTTAAAAATTGGTTTCTCTTTGAAAAAGCAGTAACTGAGATGATCAAAAATAAAAATTCGGTTAATGGGGAGTATTATGTTGCTACAGCAATACAAGAATTGATTAAACAAAATAAAAAAATTTGTAATTTTGAGATAGACCAATTTATCTCATGGAGTCTGCCTATACATTTAAAAACATATTTATATTGGGAAGAAATTTTTTTAAATTAAAATGAAATTTATAGATAGTATTAAAAAAATTCAAAAATATGACTATTTTTTAATTGATCAATGGGGCGTAATCCATGATGGAAAAAAAAAGTTTTTACATGCTTATAAGGCTTTAAATTATTTAAAAAAAAAGAAAAAAAGATTAATAATTATATCTAACTCTTCTGAAAATATTGATTATACGAAAAGAAAAACACTTAAAAGATTAAAAATAAATTATAAAATTTTTGATAAAATTTTAACAAGTGGAGAAGTATTTGAGGAAGAAATAGATTTGATAAAAAAAAGATTTAAAAAAAAAGAACTTTATTGTTTGCATATCTCACATTTAAATAAGAAAAAATATTTTGAAAAAAAAAAAATTAAAATAATTAAAGATATAGAAAAAATAGATTTTATTCTTGCTTCATCAATAAACCCTGGTTTAAATTTAAACAAATTAAAAAATATTTTACTTAAATGCAAATCAAGAAATAAATTGATGGTTTGCACGAACCCAGATGAGAAAGTATTTGATGGAAAAGTTAAAAAAACAGTTAATCAAGTTGGAGTTTTAGCAAAATTTTATAAAAAGCTTGGTGGAAAAGTAATATATTATGGCAAACCTTATACTAAAATTTATTCTAAATGTTTTACTGATTATAGTAAAATTAACAAAAAAAAAATTTTAATGATAGGTGACTCTATCGAAAAAGATATTTTGGGAGCACAAAATTATAAAATAGATAGTTTACTTATTTTAAATGGAAATCATAAAAAAGAATTTTTAGGTTTGAAGATTGACGGCATAAAAAGAAAAATTAGAAATAATTGGAAAAATATTAAGCCAACCTACATTTCAAAAAATTTTAATATTTAAATTTTTTTGAATATTTTTGCTAATCCATCAATATTTAATCCAAATTTTTTTTCCAAATTTGATGGAGTATCACTATTTATAAACTTGTCAGTTATGCCGATCATTAATATATTGTTTTTACTATTTGTATTTGACATTACTTCAGCTATAGCGCTGCCAATACCACCCTCTACAGTATGATCCTCAACGGTAATTATTTTTTTAAATTTACTAAGTTTTTTTTTTATAATTTTTTTATCTAATGGTTTGATTGTACTTAAATTGAATAAAGCAAATTTATCTTTATCATTACATTTTTGAATTGCCTTTAAACAATTATACACAATTGGTCCTGAAGATATCACAGCAATTTTACTACCTTTTTTGATAGTATTTAAATTTTTAAATTGAAATTTATAATTTTTTTTTAAAAATTCAGGAACAATGTTCCTTGCAATTCTAACGTATGATGGTGATTTAAGTTTTGAAACATGTTTTATAATTTGAGCTGTCTCAATATTTGAGCATGGTTGATATACATGAAAGTTTGGTAAAGATCTCATTACTGATATATCTTGAAGTCCAGATTGTGTTGCGCCATCAGCACCTATCATTCCACCATGAGTACCGATTATCACAACTGGAGAATTATTATATGAAATTGAACATCTGATTTCTAAATTTTTTCCAGTTATAAAAGATGAAAAACTAGCTAAAAAAGGTTTGAACCCATTTAATGCAAGACCGGCTGCAATCCCAACACCATTGGCTTCAGCAATACCTACTTCAATAAATCTTTTAGGATATTTTTTTGCAAAAATATTTAGTTTGCAGGCACCTCTCAGGTCACAACTTACTGCTAAAATTTTATCATTATTTTTAGCTAAATCTGCAAGAGTTACGCCAAATTGTTCTCTAATTGACTTCATATTTTTACTGAAAGTTCTGACATAGCGTTTTCAAAATCTTCTTTTTTCATGATGCCTCCATGCCAGTAATTATCATTTTCCATAAAGGATATACCTTTACCCTTAATTGTGTCAGCATATATCACTAGAGGTTTTTCTCTTTTTTTATTTAATTTGTTAAAAGCTAAATTTAGATCTTTAAATGAATGACCATTTATTTTTGTAAATTCCCATCCAAAGCTTTCCCATTTTTTTTTAACATTACTAATTTTAAGGGTATCATTTACTGAAAATTCATTTTGAAATTTATTTGCATCAACGATAACACATAAATTGTTAATTCTTTTTGAACCAGCATAAAGAGCCGCCTCCCATATTTGACCTTCTTGCATTTCACCATCGCCAATTAAACAAAAAGATTTCATATTATTATTTTTCAACTTATTACTTATTGCATAGCCTATTGATATAGATAATCCTTGTCCAAGGGCTCCTGAGCCAGAGTCTAAAAATTTTAATTTTGTTTTATCGGGATGACCTTGAAGTTTCGAATTGAAGGTTCTGAAATCTTTAATATCGTTTTTGTTAATTAGTCCTAAAAAAAAATACATAGAATATAATATCGGCGCAGCATGACCTTTTGATAGAACAAAATGATGTTTTTTAATCTTATTTTTAAAAATAATAAATTTGAATAAGTAAAAAATTATTTCTACTATTGATAGTGAAGCACCTATGTGTCCAGTACCTGTTTTTCCATTAAATATCATCTTAAGCATATTCAATCTAATAAGATTTGAACCTTTATAAAAGTTTAGACTTGATTTGCCTTGAAGATTGTTCATGTTAAAAATTTGTAGATTTATATTATATTATTAATTAATAGTCTATATAGAAATAAATAATGGGAAAAACTGACGTAGACTTAATAATTGATATTGGAAAAACATATATAAAGTTTTTTATCTTTAAAAAAAATGGATTTCTTTTAAAAAAGAAAATATTTCAAAATAATTTTTTATTAAAAAAGACAAATTATTCTGAAATAAATCATCAAAAACTTATTTATTTAATTAAAAAAGAAATTAAATTATTTTCTGAAAAATACATTCTTAAATCAATTTTACCAATTACCCATGGATCAGTTTCATTTTTGCTAGATAAACAAAATAAAGTAATTAGATCAATTTCTGATGAAAGTTATTTTGGAAAAAAATTTGAAAATCATTTTAAAAAAAAAATAAAAAATTCAAAAAATACTTTTACACCTTCTTTAGATTATGCTCATAATTTATACAAAAGTTTACTTTTTGTTAAAAAAAATGAAAAAAAAATATTTAGAAAAGTTAAAAAATTACTTTTATATCCCAATTTCATTTCTTATAAATTATCTGGTAAATTAGCTTCAGATCAATCTTATTTCGCCAATCATTCATTTTTATGGAATTTTAAAAAAAATGACTTGAGTAATTTTGCTAACTCTCTTGGAATAAAGAAAATTTTACCTCCATTTACTCATAAAAAAAAAAAAATCGGGGAATTGTTTAATAAAAATAAAATTGACGTCTTTTCTGGAAAACACGATAGTTCATGTTGCTATTTTTATCACAAAAAAAATTTTAAAAAAAATTTTATACTGTTATCAACTGGAACATGGATTATAATTTATAATAAAGACGGTAAATTAAACTCTTCAAAAATTAACAAAGACACTCATTTTGCTTCATCAATCGACAAAGAAAGACTTGCTGTTGCCAGATATCCAGGTGGCCATGAATTTGATTACTTGAATAAGAACATAAAGGAACATTCAAAGATCAATTTACGCATAATTAAAAAGATTGTAGCAAATAAAGACATAGTAAAACCATCATTTTATAGAGGTGGAGCTTTTCAAAAACAAAAAGGCAAAATAATTTTAAAAAATAGAATTAATAGAAACAATAAAGAATACATGTATCATTTAAACATGCTTTATATTTCTAGTATTGTTTTTTATACAATCAATATTCTTAGTAAAATAACAAAGCCAATTATAATTGATGGCGTATTTGCTAGGAATAAATTTTTTGTATCGATGCTTTCTTGTTTAGTAAAATCTAAAAAAGTTTTTACATCAAAGGATGAAAATGGTGTTGCAAAAGGTGGATTTTTAATAATGAACAATTCTTTTAAATTTAACGACAGTTACAATGAAATTAAAAAAAACTTTGAGCTTGAAAAGCTTATGACTGAATATTATCGTACCTGGAAAAAAAATTTAAAATTTAACTAAACCAGGCACCACCATCTATATTGATTGTTTGTCCAGTAATATATTTAGATTTATCACTTAATAAAAACATTACAAGTTCAGCAACCTCATTTGAATTACCAATTCTTCCCAATGGAATTTTTTTAGCAACAAGTTTCTTTTTTTGACCAATTTTTAAATTTTCGATTTTAGCCCATTTTCTATCTAGCACATCCCACAGAGGTGTATCAATTACTCCAGGCGAAATAGCGTTTACTCTTATTCCAAATTTTGCAAGTGCTAGACTTGAAGATTGAGTATAACTTATTACTGCTGCTTTGGATGCACAATAGTGTGGAACTAGAGCCTCTCCTCTTCTTCCAGCCTGAGAGGAAACATTTATTATATTTCCTTTAATCTTATTTTTTATCATATATTTTGCAGTTTCTTGAAGAAGAAAAAACAATCCTTTTACATTTGTGTTAAAAGTTTTTTCATACATTTTAAGATCATTTTTAAAAAAATCATTAAAATCACTGTATGCTGCATTATTAAATAAAATATCAATTTTTTTAAATTTTTTATTTGCAAAATTTACAATTTTTTTAATCGAACTTATTTTTGATATATCAGTATTATAAAAACAAAAATTTTTAGAGTTATAATTATTTTCTAAAAATTTTTTAAACTTATTATCTTTTTTTCTTGAAATTAAAACACACTTAATGCCACTATTCAGCATAGCAATAGAAGTAGCTCTTCCAATACCTTTTGTTGCTCCAGTAATTATAGCCACTCTTTTATTTACTTGCATCTTTTATTGCTTGTTTAAATTTATTTTTGTTAAGTAAATTTATATAAAGTAAAAATTTATCCTTAAATTTGTTGTCTATCAAATATTTTATATTTGGTATTATGATTTTATTTACAAATTCCAACGGATCTTTTGAATTTTTAATAGTTTTTTTTATATAATTGAAATTTTGGTCTTGAAATCTCTTTTCTCTTTTTACAAATAAATACCATGAGGCAAAAATTAATGCATATCTCTTTAAATTTCTTTTTTGTTTTGAATTATCACTTAGCGTTGGTTTGATAAAGATTTCCAAATTTTTAGAACCATTAATAGTTGTTCTCTCAACAAGATCAGGCAATGCCTTATTCCTAAATCTCTTTACAACTTGTTTCAAGAAAAAGTTATAGTTATAAAAATTCTTTTTTAATAAAGGTATTACGTCTTTTTTAATATAAGAATTAATGAAATATAAAAATTTTTTATCGTTAAAAGTTTCATAAACAAACTTCTTTTTATTCAAGGATGCTAAAAATGAAGTTGAACAATGAGATGCATTTAGAATTTTCATTTTCATTTCTTGATAATCAGATATATTTGATACATATTTAACACCCACTTTATGCAGAGGTGGTAGGTTTATTCTTTTATTTTTGCTTACTATCCATTCGATATGATTTTCAGACTCCACATGGCAGTTATCAGTATAGCCAAATTTTTTTTTAATAATATTTTTTGTTATATAGTTTGATCCAGGTGTAATTCGGTCAACCATGCTATTAGAAAAAATCAGATATTTATCAATTTTATTATAAAGTTTTTTATTTTTTTTTTTGCAGAAAATTTTAAATGCTTTTTTAAAATTAGTGCTATTTTGTTCAATATTATCACAAGAAATTATACTTATTTTTTTTTTGGATATAGAGCATGCTTTCAAAATCAAAAACATTAATCCGTAAATTGTTTTGATTTTATTATTTTTTTTCAAGTCATTTTGGATTTTTGTATTTAAAATATTAAATTTTTTGTCATCAATATAATATCCATTTTCTGTAATCGTTAAAGTAATTAGCTTAATATCACCATTTGAAATTTTTTTATAAATATAATTAAGATTTTTTTTATTATTTATTAAAAATTTTCTAATTGAATTAATTAAAAAAAATCTACTTTTATCATTACCTTTTGTAATGAGAGTAAATAAATTTTCTTGTTTATTGATATCTTTATTAAATTTTATATTTTTTTTTGAATTTATTAATTCAAAATTAATAATAGACCAGTCTGTTAATCGTCTTTTTAAAAGCTCATGCAAATAAAAAGCTTGGTGTGATCTATGAAAATTACCAGAACCTATATGTAGCCATTTTTCTTTTAAGTCAGTTTTAAAATAATTATTGGTATTCTTAATCTTATATAGTATTGATTTTTGTAATTTCATATAAAATATAATTTAAATATCATTTTCATTTCTATAAATTTTTTGGACATTAAATTTTAGTCCAAAAAATGCGAATAATGAAGCGAAGCTTTGTAAAAATACCAGCGAAAGTAAAAGAAAAAAAATAGGAATGAATTTTTCATTTTGTTTTATTCTAAAACTTTCAAAACCTATCAAAATAAAAAAAAGTATTAATGGTGTAAAAATTAAAAAAAATATTTTATAAAAATATGAATAAAATATTGTAAGTAAGATATATAATGACAAACTTGGTGTTAATAAATATTCATATCTATATTGACCACTCACAATAGTTTTTTTTGTTAAAATCTTATGCAAAAAATCAACAGTAGCTTCAGCGGTTAAAATACCTCTAACATACCTTTGAATGAAAAATAATTTTAAACCTCTATCCATATGATAAGCAATAAAGTCTGAACAATAATACATACTATATCCTTTAGCTAATATTCTATTGAAAAGATCTGTATCCTCAGCGTGGAAAATCTTTTCATTCATTCCTCCCATCTCTAGATATTTTGATTTTTCCATTATTAAATTACATGAGGATAGTTCTTTAACATATTTCGATTTTGAAATTATTTTTCTATAATTCCTAAATCCTGAAATAAAATATGATTTATTAATTTGAGCAGTTAATTTTTTTTCTTTAGATTGACCCTCGGGTGAAACGTCTGGTCCACCTATAGCATAAATTTTTTGATCCATTTGGAAAATTTTTTGTGCTATTTCTAAAATATTAGAATTTTTCGGATATGAGTCACTATCATAAAAACCTACATATTTGGACTCAGCTCTATCAACAGCTATATTTCTTTTTTTACTCATATTGGTATTTTTTTTAACTTTTATGTAGGTAATTTTATTGTGTAAGATTTTTATATTTTCATCAATTTCTTCTATAACTATGAAAATTTGATTTAAATTTTCTACTTTTAGGTAATATTCTATCGATGTGTTTAATATCCTTGAATTTTTGATGCATGGAATAACCAAAGATATTTCTGAGTTCATTATTAAGTAGGATAATATGTATAAAAAATCAAATTAATCAATTAAAATAAACCTTATAGGAGGTTAAAATTAATTGCTTAAACATTTAAATTAACAAGTTTATATATATAAAATAATATGCAAAAAAAACTCAAACTTTTAAAAAATTTATATTTAACAAAAAACAAACCTGTTAGTTTGATTTTGTTTGTTACCAATAGATGCAATGCTAGATGTTCATTCTGTTTCATTGATTTTGATAATGAGTTCTCACAAAATAAAAAAAATGAGTTATCAGTTGAAGAGTATGAAAAAATTTCACTTAATTTAAAAAAATCATTGACTCATTTAAATATTACAGGTGGTGAACCTTTTTTAAGAAGTGATTTAGAACAGATAGTGAGTAATTTTATAAATAATTGTGATTTAGGTTCAGTTATATTTAGTACAAATGGGTCTTATCCAAAAAGAATAAAGGAATTTTTAGAAAACGTTTGTAAAAAAAATCCTCAGGTTCAGTTTATTTTTCAATTTTCCATCGATTCATTTCCAGAAGAGCATGATAAAATAAGAAAAATTCCCGGACTTTCTGAAAAAACTTTTGAGTCTTACAATATTGTAAAAAATAGTTCAAAAAATTGTATTGCTACTTGTAACTTAACTGTTTCAGAACAAAATCATTCAAAAATTGATGAAATATACAATTACTTAACTAAAGAAAAAAACATAGAGACTATAAACCCAATTATTGTAAGAAATGAGGGAGTTTTTTCTGTTAAAGATGATATTAAAGAAAAATTATTAACTGCGTATAAAAGATTAACAAAATCTATAACAAAACAAGTAAAAGAAAAAACTCTAAGAGGTTTTTCAAATTTTTCATTTATTGGAGAGGTTCTCAATGTAAAAAATGAAATTAGTTTTGATATGATTAAAAACTCTTACATGAAACCTAAATATTATACTCATTGTGTTGCAGGATCAATATTTGGCGTCATACAATCGAATGGTGATGTTTACCCATGTGAAATTTTAAAAGACTCTCTTGGA
>QCQC01000021.1 GCA_003212295.1 Pelagibacteraceae bacterium AG-447-E22
AGTTCATTCAAGTGGGCAAAAGATCTAGAGGAGAGAAACAAACTTTGGAAAGCAAGATGGGATGTATATTACTCTGTAAAAGCTTTAATAGATAATGGAAGAGTCTATTCGACAGATGTATGTTTGCCTATTTCAAATATTACTGAGTGTGTAAACTATGCTGAAGAACAGGCAAAAAAATTCGGGTTAAGAGCCCCAATGGTTGGCCATTTAGGAGATGGAAATTTTCATGTACTTTTACCTTTTGATCCAACGAAAAAAGAAATGTACAAAAAAATTAGAGAATTTAATGATTTATTAATTAAAAAAGCATTAGAATTAAATGGAACTATTACAGGTGAACATGGAGTAGGACTTCATAAAAAAGAATATTTATTAGAGGAACATGGCGATAATATTCCAGTTATGAAGATGATTAAGAGAAGTATAGATCAAAATAATATAATGAATCCTGGAAAAATATTTGATCTTAATTAATAGGTAAAATTTTCATGAAAAAAATTTTGATTACAAGAAAATTAATTAAAGAAAGTGAGGACAAAGCTACAAAAACTTTTGATCCAATTTTTAATATAAATGATGAATTATATTCACAGTCAAAAGTAATTGAAATGTCTAAAGGATGTGATGGAATTTTA
Organism: Pelagibacteraceae bacterium AG-447-E22; assembly: GCA_003212295.1. Classification (GTDB taxonomy): domain Bacteria; phylum Pseudomonadota; class Alphaproteobacteria; order Pelagibacterales; family Pelagibacteraceae; genus Pelagibacter. The sequence continues at coordinate 639 of QCQC01000021.1, forward strand.
ACATCACTTACAGACAAAATGGATCATGAAACTATCAATAAGCTTCCAGATACAATTAAAATAATTTCAAATTTCGCAGTGGGCTTTGGAAATATTGATTTAGAGGCCGCAAAAAAAAGAGGCATTGCTGTAACTAATACTCCAGAGGTCTTATCAGACGCGACAGCTGAAATTGGGATATTACTAATTTTAGGGGCCTGTAGAAGAGCTGCAGAAGGAATTGAGTCTGCTAGAGAAGGTGGTTGGAAATGGTCTGCAGACTATTTAATTGGAAAACAACTCACAGGGACAAGGCTTGGAATTTTAGGAATGGGTAGGATAGGTCAAAAAATTGCAAAAATAGCTAGGTCGCTTGGAATGATAATTCACTATCATAATCGATCAAAATTAATTGATGAAAAAGAACTTGGTGCTATTTACCATAAAGATATAAAAAGTCTTTTTTCTGTTTCCGATGTTTTATCTATTTGTTGCCCAGCAACAAAAGAGACTGAAAACATGATAAACAAAGAAACAGTTGAATTTTTTCCAAAAGGAGCAGTTATCACTAATGTTGCGAGAGGCGATATTGTTGATGATGATGCTCTAATAGATGCGTTAAATAGAAGAAAAATTTATGCTGTTGGCTTAGATGTTTATAAAAATGAACCTAATTTAAATCCAGGATATCTTAAAATTAAATCTGCATTTATTTTACCTCATCTAGGAAGTGCAACTAAAGATACTAGAATTGCCATGGCTAACTTAGCAATTGATAATATTGATGAGTTTTTCAAATCTGGAAAATGTAAAAATAAAGTAAATTAATTCTACCATAGATTGTAAAAAAATAAATTTCTGCGACATCTGAGTTTTTTTTTAGAAAGACTCTAATGTCATATTGTGATTTAATTCTAAGAGTTAATTAACTTTAATAGGAGAAATAATGACTAAAGAAAATAAATCATTGAAGGTAAAAACATCTTCAAGACGTAAGTTCTTTAAGACTGCTGCTAAAACTGGTGCTTTAGCTGCAGCCGCTGTTGCAATGCCTTATGTTAAGGCAAATGCTGCAACAACATTAAAGATGCAAGCTGCATGGCCTAGTGGAGCTAACATCTTTTTTGAAATGGCTGGTGACTATTGTAACATGGTTAAAGAAATGTCTGGAGGTTCACTTCAAATTGATCTTCAACCTGTTGGAGCAGTTGTTAAGACTTCAGAAATCGGACAAGCAGTTAGTTCTGGTGTAGTTGATATGGGTCACTGGGTGACAGCATATTGGTATGGTAAAAATCCTGCTGCATCATTATTTGGAACTGGTCCTTCATACGGAATGTCATCTCAAGAAGTTATGGGATGGATGGAGTATGGTGGAGGAAGAAAACTATATGATGAAACTCTTGCAAAAGTTGGTTTTGATTATATTGGATTTTTCCATATGCCTATGCCGGCTCAGCCTTTTGGTTGGTTCAAAAAGAACGTAACTAAAGTATCTGATGTTAAAGGTATGAAGTATAGAACAGTTGGTCTTGCGACTAACGTTTTAACTGCAATGGGAATGGTAGTTAGACAATTGCCAGGTGGTGAAATTCAGCCAGCTATGAAAACTGGTTTGATTGAAGCTGCTGAGTTTAACAACCCTACTTCAGACTCTCAATTTGGTATGCAAGATGTTTCTAAGCACTATCACTTAGGAAGCTTCCACCAATCGCAAGAGATGTTTGAAATACCAGTTAACAAAAAAACTTATAATAGTTTATCACCAGCTCACCAAGCAATATTGAAAAATGCTGCTTATGCTGCGAACAGTGATAACTACTTTAAAGCTCTAGTAAGATACTCAGCTGACTTAGCTAAGTTAATGAATGAGCATAAAGTGAATGTGTATCAAACTTCTGATGAAATTTTAGCTCAACAATTAAAAGGTTGGGATAAAGTAATCGGTGATTTCAATAAGAAAGATCCTTTCTTTAAGAAAATTGTTGATTCTCAGAAAGCATACGCGAAGAGAGTAATGAAATACTTGCTGATGAATCAGCCGAATTACAAACTTGCGTATGAAAATGAGTTTGGTCCAATAGGAAAAGTTAAGATATAATTAACTTTTTATAAATTTTTTAAAGGGGGCCTCGGCCCCCTTTTTATTTGATTAATTAAGAACAATTCAATAAAAGTTTATATCTATGATGAGATCTTACATAAAATTTGCAGATCGTTTGAGTGTCTCGATGGGCAAAGCTTTCTCATGGTGCATAGTAATCCTTATGGGTGGAACTTGCTATGAAGTTTTTATGGCCTATGCTTTAAATGCTCCAACTTTATGGAATTTTGATTTTAGTCTTCAAATGTATGGAGCAATCTTTATGATGGCAGGTGCTTATACTCTTTGTACAGAAGCTCATGTTAGAGGAGATGTAATCTACAGATTATTTTCTCAAAGAACGCAAGCATGGATAGATATAGTATTATATTTCATCTTCTTTTTTCCTGGTGTTCTTGCATTAGCTTTTTATGGTTATGAATATGCAGCACTCGCTTGGAAAATAAAAGAAACAAGCTGGAATAGTCCTGCACAAATTCAAATATATATGGCAAAATCGCTAATACCCTTATCAGGTAGCCTTCTAGCCATACAAGGTGTCAGTGAAGTGTTTAGATGTATTATCTGTATACAAACTGGAAGTTGGCCAGAAAGAAGAACTGAGCGAGATGCTGAAGAGACTGAAAAAGTATTAATGAGAACTTCACAAGAAGGAAATAAAGAAGATGTTATTTAGTTTAACAAATCCTGAAGTAGCAATTATGATGATGGGAATATTTTTATTCGCCGTCCTGTTAGGTTTTCCAATTGCATTCACATTAATGGCTATGGGATTAGGCTTTGGATACTATGCTTATTTCGATCCAACTAAGATGGAACATCTTTTTGATAATAGGATATTTCAACTTTTTGTTCAGAACACCTATACTGTAATGGATAATAACGTCCTGACCGCTGTCCCCCTCTTTCTATTTATGGGATATTTAGTTGAAAGAGCCGGTATTGTAGCAAAATTATTTTTTGCAATAAGATTAGCTTCACATAGACTTCCCGCTTCAATGGCAGTGGCAGCACTAATTACTTGTGCTTTATTTTCAACAGCAACAGGTATTATTGGTGCGGTTGTTACTTTAATGGGTCTCCTTGCATGGCCAGCAATGATAAAAGCAGGTTATGATAAAAAATTTGCATCTGGAATAATTTGTTCAGGCGGATGTTTAGGCATCTTAATTCCACCAAGCATTATGCTTATTGTGTACTCAGTAATTGCTCAATTATCACCACTGAGATTATTTGCTGCCGCAATTTTTCCAGGATTAATGTTAGCAGGACTTTATATAGCTTATGCAGTATTTAGAGCTTGGTTAAATCCATCAATTGCTCCAAAACCTGCTGCAGAAGAAATTCCACCTACAGCAGTTATCATGAAAGAAGTTCTTGTTTCTTTTTTACCTTTATTTTCTTTAATAATTTTAGTTTTAGGGACAATTCTTGCAGGAATTGCTACACCTGCAGAAGCTGCAGCGGTAGGTGCCTTTGGATCATTAGTACTTTCTTATTTCTATAAAACACTTAAGTGGAAAAATTTTAAAGAGTCTGTATTTCTTACAGCAAAAACAACTGCAATGATAATGTGGCTATTCATTGGTTCCTGGACCTTTGCGTCTGTTTTTTCTTATCTTGGAGGTCACGAGGTTTTTGAACACTTCTTCAAATCTTTAAATTTACAACCATGGCAATTCTTGGTAATTACTCAATTAATAATCTTTTTATTAGGCTGGCCTTTGGAATGGACAGAGATTTTGATTATTTTTGTTCCTATCTTTTTACCACTTGTTGAGTTTTTTGGAGTGAACCCATATTTTTTTGCGATGTTAATTGCTTTAAATCTACAAACCTCATTTTTGACACCCCCCATGGCGATGTCGGCTTATTATTTAAAAGGAGTTCAATCAAAGAATGTTGAGCTAATGCAGATCTTTAGCGGAATAATGCCTTTTTTAGCTATTGTAATTTTAGCGATGGTTTTAATGTATTTATTTCCTGGAATAGCACTTTGGTTACCAGAGACATTATTTGCAAATTAATTTTGAATGACAGATATATTTTCTTTAAGTCTTGAAGAACTCGCATTGAAAATAAAAGATGCTCATCTTTCTTCTGTTGAAGTGTGTGAAAAATATATAGACAGAATAAGTAAGTTTGAAAAAGATATTAAAGCTTGGACGCATTTTGATAAAAAAGTTTTATTAGAAAAAGCAGCAGAGGCAGACGAACATAGAAAATCTGGAAAACCAGTTGGACCTCTTCATGGAGTTCCTATAGCTGTCAAAGATATAATAGGGACTGTTGATATGCCAACAGAATGTGGAACAGTTATTAGAAAAGGAAAATCATATTCTCAGAATGCAGAAATAATTGATTTACTCCATTCTTCTGGTGCAATCGTTATGGGTAAAACAGCCACTTCAGAGCTTGCTTACTTAGGACCGCCCTCTACAACAAATCCTCATGATAAAACTAGAACACCTGGAGGATCTTCAAGTGGGTCTGCAGCATCTGTTGCCTCTTTTATGGCACCAGCTTCAATTGGTTCTCAGACGGGAGGCTCAATAATTAGACCAGCATCTTATTGTGGAGTTGTTGGATACAAACCTACTTATGGACTAATTTCAAGAAATGGTGTTTTGAGAACTTCTTACAGTCTGGATCACATAGGGATGTTTGGTAGAAAAGTAGAGGATGTGGCAATGTTAGCAAAGGTTTTAATTAAAAAAGATAAATTTGATCCAGCAACTATTCACTACTCTACAGAAAATATCTTAACAGAGACAAAAAAAGGACCTCTTTTTGAGCCAAAATTTATTTTTTATAAAACTGATTACTGGAAAATAATTGATAAAAAATCAAGAGAGTCATTTGAATATTTTATAAAATCATTTAAAAAAAATATTGAGATTTTTGATACACCTTCATATTTTAAAGATATACACAAATATCACCAGATAATTCATGAAACAGACTTAGCAAATAATTTTTCAGTGTATTTTAAAAAATTTAAAAAAAAACTTTCTAAATATATGCAAGATGCAATTACTAAAGGAAACAAACATTCAGCTAAAGAATATGCTGAAGCAATAGATTTTATGAAAAGAAGTTATGAGTCTTATCAAGAAGTATTTGAAGATTATCATGGAGTCTTGTCTCCTTCTAGTCCAGGTGTGGCACCAAAAGGTTTAAAAAGCACTGGCACGGCAGAGTTTAATAAGGTTTGGTCTTACCTTGGAACACCATGTATATCGCTCCCTTTACTTGAGGGTGAAAATAATTTACCATTAGGAGTTCAATTAATTGGCGACAAATATGATGACCATAGATTTTTAGGTGTTGCCAGATGGTTAGAAAAAGAGTGTGAGGAATAATTAAAATGAATAAAATTACAACTATTATTGGCCTGTCCTTTGCAGTATTTTTTCTAATAGGATTAGCAACTACTTTAACAAGATCAATGATGATTGGTTTTTTAGATGTTCTTCCAGTTTACTTTTTAATGGGTGCAGCTATCATAATGATGATTTATGAAGCTTTCTTTGATAAAAGTTAGTTCCAATTAAATTGAAAAATTTCAAAATTAATATCTTTCCATTATCATTATTATTTATTCAGCCAATTTTTATGGCAAGCAATTTGGTGGTTGCAAGAGGTGGTGTAGAATTTGTTCCTCCAATTTCACTTGCTTTTTGGAGGTGGACACTTGTCTTTTTAATATTGTTACCTTTTACATATCTGACTTTAAAAAAAAATTTTAATATTATTAAAAAGGAATATAAAAAATTATTTTTTTTAGGTTCAATGGGATGTGGTGTATGCGGAGCTTTTCCATTTTTAGCAGGTGAAACTACGACGGTTACAAATATGGGAATTATTTATACATCGTCCCCAGTTTTTATAATTTTGATCTCATATTTTTTCTTTAAAGAGAAAATTAATTTATCTAAAATACTTGGACTTATTATATGCTTAGTAGGTGTTTTTATTATTATTATAAAGGGAGATTTAAATTTATTAATTAACTTACAATTCACCATTGGAGATTTATGGATGCTCGCCGCAGCAATTGGTTGGGCTTTATATTCTATTTATTTATTTTATTGGAATTCTAAATTAAAGATTTTTGAAAGATTTACTTTGATATCATTTTTTGGCGCATTAAGTTTGCTCCCATTTTATATTGGAGAAGAAATTTTTTTTAAGCAGACAACATTTATTCCTGAATTTTATTCATGGGTAATTTTTGCAGCTATTTCACCAGGTATTATTGCTTTTACACTTTATACTATGGCCCAAAAAAAATTAGGTGCATCTTTAACAGGATTTACACTTTATGTGTTTACAGTTTATGGAGCAATTTACGGATATATTTTATTTGATGAAAAATTTGAAAATTATCATTTCATAGGAACAATTTTGGTATTTTTTGGCATATACTTAGCAAAGAAAAATAATGTTAAAAAAATTTAGGAACAGTTTGCTTTTATTTATTCAAATAATTATTTTAATATATTTTCTAATTCTTGTTTTTTTATATTTTTATCAGAGAAATTTGATGTATCACCCAGATGAAAATAACTATTTTGGTGATCAATTATCTATAAATATAAAAGAAGTCAAAGTTGAAACTAATGATAAAATTAATCTTTTAGGCTGGTATCATGAAAAAGATATAAAAAAATATAAAACAATTTTATTTTTTCATGGAAATGCAGGTTCTTTAGAAAATAGAATACATAAGCTAAATCATTTTCGTGACATGAATGTAAATTTTTTAATAATTGCATGGAGAGGTTTCAGTGGTAATAAGGGTAAACCATCTGAGGAAGGTTTATATGAAGATGGTAAAAGTGCAATAAATTGGCTGGTTAATAAAGGAGTTAAACAAGAAAATATTATTCTTTATGGTGAGTCTTTAGGTACTGGAGTTGCAACACATTTAGCTCAAAACAAAAAATTTGCTGGTATAATATTAGAAACGCCTTTTACGTCCATGGTTGATGCAGCTAAAAACTTTTATCCATATATTCCAGTTAGTTTATTGTTGAAAGATAAGTTTGATAATAAGAACAAGATAAAAAATATAAATATTCCAGTTTTAGTAATGCATGGTGAGGCTGATCAAATAGTACCATTTTTCATGGGAAAAAAAATTTATGAAATTGCAAAAGAACCTAAATATTCTTATTTTACAAAACATGACAATCATATGATGGAGTATGACGAAAACCTTGTCAAAGCCTTTAATTCTTTTTTGAAAAGTTTAAATTAAGCCATAATTTTAACAAAGATACTTCAAAGTTTCTCTTTAACCTAGAATAATGAGGAATTTGATTTTAATATTCATTTCATATTTCATTTTTACAAGCTTTGTTTATTCACAAGATAATTTTTTTCAACCAGATGACTTATTTCATATTGATCATATGGACTCTCATAATAAAGAATTTTCTTTATACTTTAAAGGTAGAGAAAAATCTATTTTAGCCAGGGGTGAAGATAGTAATTATATAAATGATTACCCAAAAGATCTTTATATTTATAATTATTCAACAAAATCATCCATGCCTTTAATTTCTTATGATTGGTTTCCATCCGAAGCAAAATATTTTCTGCAAGAATATGATTTCCCTGTGTTTCCAGATGATTTTGCGTATTACTTATTAAAAGATGACAAAACATTGGTGATGATAAGTGCAGTAAAAAGTTTAAATGCAAATTTTAAATATGACATATCAAATAAAAAATTAGAACTATACCCAACAACTGGGAAATTCGATTTTATAATTTCATCCTTTTCGAAAGATTGTGGACATTATAAGTTTAAAGATAATTACAAATGTAACATTTATAAACCATTAATTTCTAGTAATTTAATTAACTAGTGTAAAAGCTTCAGCAAAATTTTCAGCATTAAATAATTGTAAATCATCCTCTTTTTCGCCTAAACCTAACGCAATAATGGGAAGTTTATATTTTTTTGCTAATGCTAAAAGAATACCACCTTTTGCAGTACCATCCAATTTTGTCATAACTATACCTGTAATTGGAATAATCTTGTTAAATTCTTCAACTTGATTGATTACATTTTGTCCTGAAGTTGCATCTAAAACCAAAATGACATTATGGGGAGCATCTGGTTCAATCTTTTTTGTGACATTGGCTATCTTTCTGTATTCTTCCATTAAATTTTTTTTATTTTGAAGTCTTCCGGCTGTGTCAATTAAAACTTGATCAAAATTATTTTTCAAAGACTCCTCAACAGCTTTATATGCAACAGAAGCTGGATCAGATCCTTGTGATGATTTAGTTATTTGAACACCTACTTTGTTAGCCCAGTTTTCTAATTGTTCTATTGCCGCAGCTCTAAAAGTATCTGATGCTGCAAACATAACTTTGTTTCCGTTAGTTTTTAAAATCTTACCAATTTTTCCTATAGTGGTTGTTTTACCGACACCATTTACACCTGAAATTAAAGTTGCATTAAGCTTGTCTTTTTTTTTGAAAAAAGAATTATTTTCTAAAGGCTTCATTAAAGAAATAATATATTCTTTCAATATAAGATTAATTTCAGATGATAAATCTTTTTTAGGATCAATCTTTTTTGTTGAGATAATTTCTTTTATTTCAGATGCAGCTTCTACACCCACATCTGATTTTATTAAAAATTCTTCTATCTTGTCTAAGTTTTCGTCATCTATTTCTTTTTTTATTATTATTTCTTTTATTCCTGAGGTGAGTGCTGAGGCACTTTTTTTAAAACCAACTTTAAATTTATCCAAAATTCCCATTATAATCTTATTTTAATTTCTTCTATGTCTGAAACAGGTCCTTTCATATGAATTGAATTTTTTTCATCAATTGAAATTGTTAATTTCCCATTTTCAAATTCTATATCTGTCTTATTATTAGTTAGATTGTTTAATTTACCAGCAAAGGCAGTAGCACACGCAGCGGTTCCACATGCTTTAGTTAAACCGGCTCCTCTCTCCCAAACCTTTACCTTAATAAGATTTTTATCAATAACTTGAGCAATAGTGACATTGCATTTTTCTGGAAAAATTTTATGATTTTCTATACTTGGACCGATTTTTTTAATATCAAAATTATCAATTTCGCCAACAAAAAAAATTATATGTGGATTACCAACATTAACCGCTGTACCGCCTAAATGTTCTTTGTTATTTTTATCATTAATTTTAATATTTAAATTTTTTGTATTTAATTTTTGTGACAAGGGTATTTCATTCCACTCAGTTTTAGCTTTACCGATTTCTGTTGTAACAATGTTATTTCCTAATATTTCAGATTTTAAATTTCCAGATTGAGTTTTTAAAACTACATTTTTGTTTTTTAATTCTTTTGAAATCAAGTCAGCAACACATCTAGTTCCATTACCACATGCTCCAGACTCGCCACCATCTGAGTTATAAAATCTTAAGTTGGCATCAGCAGATTTAGCTGTTTCTATTAATATTAATTGATCACAACCTATAAAATTTCTGTTACAAATTTTGATTATTTGTTCTTTTGTTAAATTGGTAATTTTTTGTCTATTATCAATGATAACAAAATCATTACCTAATCCATCCATTTTAAATCCTTTAATGTCCATATATAGTTATTTAACTTATTTATTGACTTTTTGAACCTCTATTATAGTTTGTGCCAGTTTCCGCAAAAACGTTAAATTTGCGGTGTCTTTGGAAACAAAGAGATCGACACTAGTCAGCGAGGGTTCGCCCACTAGTGCGATTACTAATGCGTGTAATAAATATGTTTGAAAATTTGACAAATAAATTTGAGGAAGTTTTTTCCTCTTTAAAAAAAGTACCATCACTTGATGAAAATCAAGTTGATGAAGGGCTAAGAAGCATAAGACAGGCTTTATTAGAAGCAGATGTATCCCTTGAAGTTGCAAAAGAATTTATTGATAAAGTTAAACCAAAAGCTCTAGGTCAAGAAATAATCAGATCAACATCTCCTGGAGACATGGTTGTTAAAATTGTTTACGACGAATTAGTTAACCTACTTGGTGAAAAAAATAATGATGTAAATCTTAATGCAGTACCTCCAGTGCCTATGATGTTAGTTGGGCTACAAGGTTCTGGTAAAACTACCACTACTGCAAAACTTGCAAGATATTTAGAAAATACAAAAAAAAAGAAAGTAATGATGGTCAGCTTAGATATCTATAGGCCAGCTGCGCAAGAGCAATTAAGATCTTTGGGTGAACAAAATAATATTTTAACTCTTCCAATAATAGAGGGACAACAACCAGCTGACATTTGTCAAAGAGCGATTAGCGCTGCTAACCTTAATGGTGCTGATATCATATTATTTGATACAGCTGGTAGAACACAGATTGATTTGCAAATGATGAGTGAAATTAAGCAAATTGAGAATACTATTAAGCCAGCAGAGACTTTTTTAGTAGCAGACTCACTTACAGGACAAGTGGCAGCTTCAGTAGCAAAAGAATTTAAGAATACCGTGAGTCTTTCAGGAATAATTTTAACTAGAGCAGATGGTGATGCAAGAGGCGGAGCTGCAGTTAGTATGAAATTTATTTCACAAGTCCCAATTAAATTTTTAGGTATTGGTGAAAAAATTGAAAATCTTGAGGTATTTCATCCAGACAGAATTGCCAACAGAATTCTTGGGATGGGAGATATCGTATCTCTTGTTGAAAAAGCAGCACAAGATTTAGGTGAGGAAAATATTAAAAAAACAGAGGAAAATTTAAAAAAAGGACAATTCTCAATGCAAGATTATTTAACACAACTTAGACAAATGAAAAAAATGGGTGGAATTGAGGGTATTATGTCTTTTATGCCAGGTGTTTCCAAAGTTAAATCACAAATGGATGCAGCTGGAATTGATGAAAGTGTTATTACAAAGAATGAAGCTATAATTTTATCAATGACAAAAAAAGAAAGAGAGAACCCAAAAATAATCGATGGTTCGAGAAAAAAAAGAATTGCTAATGGATCTGGAACTGATCCAGCCACTATCAATAAATTGTTAAAACAATTTAAAATGATGTCTGAAATGATGAAAAAGATGTCTAAAGGAAATCTGAAAGGTATGTCTGATAAAGGAATACCTCCAGAGTTATTTAATCAACTAAAATGAAAAAGGAGAGTAAATGTTAAAACTAAGATTATCACGGGGCGGTACTAAGAAAAGACCAGTTTATAAGGTTGTTGTAGCTGACAGTCGTTTTGCAAGAGATGGAAGATTTATTGAAAAAGTAGGTTTTTTCAATCCGCTATTGCCAAAAGAAAAAAAAGAGAGAATTGGACTTGAAGCTGAAAGAATTAAATATTGGTTAGGACAAGGCGCACAACCTACAACAAGAGTAGCAAGAATTTTAGGGGAAAATGAATTGATGCCTATGCCTGTTAATGGCAATAATCCT
>QCQC01000022.1 GCA_003212295.1 Pelagibacteraceae bacterium AG-447-E22
TTCGCCTCTTTGTATAGACTCTCCTACATAGCCGATTGTCATGTAAAGAAAAACTATTAGCCCTGGAAAATAAAATAACAGATATAACCAAAAATCAATTAAACCTTGATTTTTAGTTTTGAAATTTCTGTATAAAAAATCAGCTCTAATATGCACTCCTCTTGATAGAGCATAACCTGCTCCTAACATAAAGAGTGCACCATATAAAAATCGACTTATGTCATAAGCCCATATTGTAGGAGCTAAAAATAATTTTCTTGCAAGGACTTCGTAGGTCATTGCAAAAATGAGTGGCATTAATATCCAACAAACAATATTTCCAATCCACTTGCTAAACTTATCAATATTTATAATTGATTTTGCCATCCATAATGGCATGTCATCAGGCATTTTTCCCGAACCACCTCGCCTTTCGGCAATCATTTCATCTGATATATCTAGTTTACCTGGTTCGTCCGCCATAAAATTCTAGTTAAAATAATTAGAGCGGACTGTAAAAGTCCGCTCTAATAAAATCAAGATTAATTACTGATTACTTTAATGTTGCAGCGTGAGCCATTCCTAGCTTCGCATTTGACATTTGAGCACCACTCCAGAATGGAACAGCAACATCAGCAAAGTCTTTCATTGAATCATATACTTTTTTGAAGAACTTGTTTTGTTCTGCATTTTTATTCAATGTAGCTTTTGCAGCAGCCATATATTCTGTGAAGTAGTCAGATGGAGTATCTTCTAATTTAACTCCATGCTTAGTAGTAAGCTCTTGTAAAGCTTTTCCATTTTCATAGATTCTGTAGCTTAAAGATTTTGCTAATGAAGCATTAGCAGCAACTTCAAGAGACTTTTTCTCATGAGCACTCATAGCTTTATAAGTTTTTCCAGTAATATAAAAGTCAGCATTTACGACTACTTGGTGTAAACCTTGTAGGTAGTAGTGCTTTAATACTTTTTGGAAACCAAATGTTAAGTCTGGTTTTGGACAACACCACTCAGCAGCATCGATAGTTCCTGCTTCAAGAGCTGGTAGAATATCTCCACCACCCATTGCAACAGATGCTATACCAATGTCTTTATATGTTTGTCCTGGAATTCCTGGAGGAGTTCTGAACTTATATTTTCTAAAGTCAGCCATATCTTTAATTGGTTTTGGAAACCAACCTAAAGCTTCTGGACCAACTGGTTGAAGCATAAATCCTTTGATGTCTCTTCCCATTTCTTTCCAAAGTTGGTCGTATAATTCTTTACCACCACCATATTGGAACCATGATAAGAATGCTAAGTTGTCAATACCAACACCACCACCAGCTACTGGCGAACCAAATAACATAGCAGCAGGGTGATCTCCTGACCAATAGTGAGTCCATGCGAAACCACAATCAATCAAACCTTTATCAACCGCATCTAAAGTTTCTTTAACTCCAACAACAGCACCAGCAGGTAAGATTTCAAATTTTAATGATCCACCTGTTAATTCTGTAACTGTATCAGTAAAGTCCTTTAACATCTTAACTTCATCAGCTTTAGTGTTAAGAACAGTCTGACATTTAAGTGTTTTTGCAGCGTTAGCACTAGATGTAAATCCAAGTACTAAAACAGTCGCAAATAACATTGAAATGATTTTTTTCATTATATTTCCTCTTGTTAGTTAAATTTAACGTGATGCATACAATCAGAAAATCAATGCGGACACAAGTGACAATTCATTAATAAGAGTGTAAAAGCTAAAAAACAAAATTAAAAATATATTCAACTTGAGATGGAAAATTTTGATTATATCATAATAGGAGCTGGTTCTGCAGGATGTGTTCTTGCAAATAGACTTTCAGCAAACTCATCAAATAAAGTGTTGTTAATTGAAGCTGGTGGTAAAGATAATTATCCATGGATACATATTCCGGTTGGATATTTTAAAACTATGCATAATCCAAAAGTTGATTGGTGTTTCAAAACTGAACCAGATGAAACAATGAATAATAGGTCAATTAGATATCCAAGAGGAAAAACTTTAGGTGGGAGTTCTTCAATTAATGGACTTTTGTGGATTAGAGGGCAAAAAGAAGATTACGATGTATGGAGACAGCTTGGTAATACAGGATGGGACTGGGATAGTGTTTTACCTTATTTTTTAAAATCAGAAAACAACGAATTAGGAAAAAGTGAATTTCATAATGATAGTGGTCCAATAACAGTAGCAAATAAAAAAATAAATCTGAAGTTACTTGATGAATTTCAAAATGCTGCTGAAGAATATGGAATACCTAAAACAGATGATTTTAACACTGGAGACAATTTTGGTGTAGGTTTTTTTCAATTTACTACAAGCTTTAATAAAGCAGGATTAAAACTTAGGTGTAGTGCTGCAAAAGGATATTTAAATCCTGTTAAAAAAAGATCTAATTTAAAAATTGTAACTAACGCACATGTTCAAAAAATAAATTTTCAAGGTAAAAAAGCTGTAGGTGTAAATTACTATACTGGAGAAAAATTAAATACTGTCAATGCAAATAGAGAAGTAATTTTATCTGCAGGATCAATTGGATCTCCTCATTTATTACAAGTATCAGGAATTGGTGAGGTTAAGAAACTTAAAAACTTAGGTATAGAGATGGTTCAGGAATTAAATGGCGTTGGTAAAAACTTACAAGATCATTTAATGTTTAGGCCAGTTTATAAAGTCAAAAATTTAAAATCGCTAAATAGAAAAGTTGAAAGTTTATTTGGAAGATTTTTAATGGGACTTGAATATCTTGTCAATCAAAGTGGACCTGTAACAATGGGAGCTAGCCAAGTTTGTGGATTTGTTAAAAGCGACCCATCAAGGGCCACTCCTAATTTACAATTCCATGTATCTCCTGTCAGTACAGATATACTGGGTGTAACTCCAATGCATGACTTTGAAGGAATTACTCCAACGGTTGCAAATGTTAGACCTACAAGTAGAGGAGAAATAAATATAATTAGCAATGATAGTAGAATTTATCCTAAGATTAAGATGAATTATTTATCTACTGATGAAGATAGGAAGGTTGCAGCACAGGGATTAAAAATTGTCAGAAAAATTATGTTAGAGACTAAAACATTCAAGCAATATGAACCCGAAGAATATAGGCCTGGAATTCATATAACTGATGATGAAGAATTGGTTAAAGCTGGTTCAGATTTTACTCAAACAATTTTTCATCCTGTTGGTACTTGTAAGATGGGTAAAGATGATAAGGCAGTTGTTGATGAAAAACTTAGAGTTAAAGGTGTTCAAAACTTAAGAGTAATCGATGCTTCAATTATGCCAAACATCACATCAGGCAATACTAATGCACCAACAATAATGATTGCAGAAAAAGGTGCTGATATGATACTTACAAATTAATGTTTGCTGAATTTTTTACTCCAGAACAGTTAACTATACTAACTCAAATTATTTTAATCGATTTAGTCTTAGCTGGAGATAATGCCATTATTATTGGAATGGTTGCATCAAAATTTCCTTTAGAACAAAGAAGAAAAATAATTTTTTGGGGTATTGGTGGTGCTGTAATTTTAAGAATTATTTTAACTTTACTCACTGCATATTTATTACAGATAACAGGATTAAGACTGTTAGGTGGGCTGCTTCTTCTTTATATAGTCTATAAACTTTACACAGATGTTATAAAAGGCTCAGATCACGAGGAAGACATTAAAGTTGATAACTCAAGTTTCTTTAAAGCTATTTGGACAATTTTATTAGCTGACTTTACTATGAGTTTAGACAATGTCTTGGGTGTTGCTGGAGCAGCGGGTGATCACTATAAATTATTAATATTTGGTTTAGTTTTGTCAATTGCACTGATGGCTTTTGCTGCAACATTAATTTCAAATTGGATCAAAAAATATAAATGGATTGCATGGGCTGGATTAATAGCAATATTAATTGTTGCTATTGAATTGATTTACACAGATATTCAAATATTATTTTTATGATGTATTTAAAAAATTATAATTTAAGAAACAAAACTGCAGTTGTAACAGGTGCTGGAAAAGGACTTGGAAGAGCTTGCGCAATTGCTCTTGCTGAAGCTGGTGCAAATCTTATAATAATTAGTAGAACTAAAAAAGATTTAGATGAAGTATCAAAAAAAATAAAAAAACTTAAATCTAAATGTAAATCTTTTGTATGTGACATAACAAATTATAATCAGATTAAAGAAATTATTAATAAAATTCCTAAGATAGATATTTTAATTAATAATGCGGGCAATAATATTCCAGAACATTTTACAAAAGTAAAAACAAAAAATATGGAATATCTTGTAAGAATAAACACAATAGCAACTTTCAACCTAGCTCAACTGTGCTCATTAAAAATGATAAAGACAAAAAATAGAAAAAAAATTGGTGGAGCAATAGTAAATATGTCATCACAGATGGGACATGTGGGAGGTCCGATAAGAAGTGTTTACAACATGACTAAATTTGGTCTTGAAGGACTGACAAAAGGAATGTCAATTGATTTAGCTAAATATAACATAAGAGTAAATACTATTTGTCCAACATTTGTTGTAACTCCAATGACAAAAAAATTTTTAAAAAACAAAAAATTTAAAAGAGAAACTCTTAACAATATTCCCCTTGGAAGATTTGCAGAACTATCTGAAGTAGCCTCTGCAGCAGTTTTTTTAGCCTCTGATGCTGCATCAATGATTACTGGAACTTCATTATTAGTGGATGGCGGATGGACTGCAAAATAGTAAAAAAATTATTTTTAATAATCGTATTATTTTATTCAACACAACTAAATGCTATCGAGTTTAAGGGACAGTTTTTACAAGGTCATTTTATAATAGGTGTTACTGATCCATCAGCAAAAATAATTATAGATAAAAGAAATGTGAATGTATCAAAAGATGGTTATTTTGTTTTTGGTTTAGATAGAGATAGAAAATTTGATGTTTTAATAACTAAAACTCTTAACGGAAAAAAAGAAGTATTCACAAAAAAAGTTTTAAAAAGAAAATATAGAGTCCAAAGAATTGATGGTCTTCCTGAAAGCAAAGTAACACCACCTGAGTCTGTGTACAAAAGAATTAGAGAAGAGAATAATAAAATTGGTGAAGCAAGAGCGATAAATTCAAATTTATCTTTTTTTAAAGATCAATTTATTATGCCTGTAGAAGGTATTATTAGTGGTGTTTATGGTAGTCAAAGAATATTAAATGGAAAACCTAAGTGGCCCCATTACGGGATAGATATTGCAGCAAAACAAGGAACAAAAATTAGATCTTCTGCGTCAGGAAAGGTTACAATGGCAGAAGATGATTTATACTATACTGGTGGAACTATTATAATGGATCATGGACATGGTATTTCAACAATTTATTCACATTTAGAAAATGTAATGGTTTCAGTTGGTGATAAAATTAATCAAGGAGATATTATTGGAACTGTTGGTTCGACGGGTAGATCAACGGGTCCCCATTTAGATTTTAGAGTAAATTGGTTTCAAACTAGACTTGACCCTATGTCATTGCTAAACTAACCAATATGAAAACTTTGATTGAAAGAACCTCAGATAATCTTGTAAAGGCTTTTCTAAAGAATAAAATTATAGCTCCGATACCATTAAAATTTTCAAAAAAACTTAGTGAGGCTCAAAAGTTAAGAAAATTATGTGAAAGCAAAATAAAAGAGCCAATAATTGGATTTAAAGCTGCCGGTACTGGAATTCCATTGATTAAAAAATTTAAAGAAAAAGAACCATTTTATGCCTCAGTTTATAAGAGAAATTTTTTAAAAAGTGGAAAAAGTGTAAAAATTAATAATTCAACCTTAGGTATTGAGCTTGAGGTTTGTTATAAGATTAAAAAGTCCTTTTTCATTTCAAAAAACAAAATTACTATGAAAAATATATCTAAATATATCTCCCATATAGCAACATGTATTGAAATAGTTGGATACAGGCAAAGAAAGAAAGGTATTACTTCATTTGGTGATTTATGCAGTGATTTTGGGGCAAATGTTAAATTTTTAATAGGATCAAAAAAAAAATATAAAAAATTAAATGTTAGCAATCTTAAAACTAAAATTTCAAATAAAAAAAATAACTACAATGTTGATGGAAATACGAATACAGTTTACATAAATCCCTTAAATTCATTAAGATTTGTTTTAAATAAAGTTAAAAAGGACAGAATTAATTTAAACAAAGACTTTTATGTTTTTACAGGTTCTACGGTTGGAGTTGTCCCTATTAAAGCCAAGGGTTTGTATGTAGGGAGTATTGAAAAATTAGGAAGCGTTAAAGCTATTATAAAATAAATAAATAGTCGCATCTAATCAACCTTAAGTAGAAAAATAATTCACAATTAAAAATATTTATTATTGAATTATTTGAAATTAAAAATATTTAAGACCGACAGAATCATATAATAGCATTCATTAATGATAAGAAAAGTTTATTTAAGTTTATTTCTTTTGTTTATTTTAAACCAGTGCACCACGCCTGGTTCAGCGCTTTTAAGTCCGGTCATTACAGGAGCGAAAACAGGAAGTATTTATCAAGCTAGTTTATCTTATGGATCTAATAAATTAGCAAATCAATTAACTCTTAAAAAAAAAAACAATATATTTAAAAAAAAATTAACAAAAATTCCTTATATTGATGAAGATCCCACAATTCTCTTAGCATATGCAGTCGAACATGTGGAATATTCTGAAGTTCTGGAACCAGAACCACTCCCATAAAAATTATATTAAAATAATATATTTCAATTATTGCGTGTTTTTATATTTTTATAGAATCGTATACTATAAATCCATGGGTGGTAGAGGGAGACTGAAGCCACCCTTTTTTTTTATAGACCTGCGTATCTATAAATAAAAATTGTTCCAACAACGTATAAAAATATTCCAAAAAAAACCTGAAGCTTAGTTTTATCTATTTTGTGGGCATAGTTGGCTCCTACTCTAGCCATTAACATTGTTATTGGAATAAAAATTAAAAAAGCTGGAATATTTATAAATCCAATACTAAGAGGTAAATTCGTTTTTAACAGTGAACCGGAAAAGCAAAATCCGATTGCTCCACAAAGAGCTATAATAAATCCAATAGCAGCTGCACTGCCTATCGCTCTTTTGATTGGATAACCAAAATATTTTAATATTGGAACATTCATTACAGCACCACCAATGCCCATTGGTGCTGATATAAAGCCTGAAATTAATCCAAAAATTATCCTAAAATGTAATTTAAATTTGTTTTTGCTAATTTTTTGATCGTTAGAATTTAATAACAAATATGTCCCTAAAATAAATACAACTATTGTAAAAAAAATAATTAATGATTTCGTCTTCATTAACGCTGCAAATGTGGTTCCCAGCATAACACCAATGATCACAAACAATCCATAAGTCTTTAAAATATTTTGATCTACAGATTTATGTTTATTGTGAGTATAAACTGATACCATTGAAGTAGGTATGATGATTGCAAAAGATGTTCCAACAGCTAAATGCATTAAATAAATTTTATTTATATCTAATGCTTCAAATATAAAAAAAAGAAATGGAACTGTTATTAAACCACCACCTATACCGAATAATCCTGCAAAAAAGCCCACAGGAAAGGCAGTTGACATCATCAATATAATATAAAGAGAATATTGATTAGAAAAAATTGTATTAAGCAGATCGCCCTACTATTCTTTGAGTGGAATTTAATTTGATTTTATCCATTATATGGTCAACTTTTTGAATATCTGCATTACGTACACACATGTTTTCACTTAAGTATCTTTTCCAATAACTTGATCCTGTTTGACCGTGAAATAAACCTAAAGTATGTCGCATTATTTGATTTAGTCTCGTTCCTTTTTTTAATTCATCTTTGATATATGGTATCAAATTTTCTATAACTTCTTCTCTGCTAGGAATAATATCATTGCTAAATATTTCTTTTTCAATATCAGCTAATAAATAAGGTGTATGATAAGCTGCTCTTCCTATCATAACTCCATCCGTTTTTTTTAAATGATCTTTAATCTCATTAGTTGAAATAATTCCACCATTTATAATTATTTCATCATTGGGGAAATCTTTCTTAAGATTATACACAAAATCATATTTCAAGGGGGGGATATTTAAATTTTGTTTTGGTGTAAATTTACCAAGCATAGCTTTTCTAGCATGTATGATAAATGTTTTAACTCCAGTAGACTTTATTTTTAAAATAAAATTATAAAAATTTTCATAATCCTCTACATTGTCGTAACCAATTCTTGTTTTAATTGTTACTGGTAATTTAGTTTTAATTTGCATTTCTGACAGGCAATCTGCCACTAGATTTGGTTCTTTCATTAGACATGCACCAAACTTATTTTTTTCTACTTTTTTACTTGGACAACCTAAGTTTAAATTTACTTCATCATAACCAAAATCCTCTCCTATTTTTGCTGCTTCAGCTAAAAGTTTAGGAGAGGATCCTCCCAACTGAAGTGCAACAGGTTTTTCATTAATATTAAATTCCAGTAATTTTCTTTTATCTCCACGGTTAATTGCCTCATCAACAATCATCTCTGTATAGAGCAACGTATTTTTTGATATTAATCTTAAAAAAAAACGCTCGTGTCGATCAGTACAATCCATCATTGGAGCAACTGATACTTTCCTGTTCATTGCTTATTAAGAGTTTTCTGTGTTTGCTTCTTCGGTATTTTTATTTTCACTTTCAGAAACATCTTCTAAAGAAATGTCAGTCTTATCTTCCTCTATATCATTTGTATCTGAAGTTTCTATTTCTGGTTTTGCTGTTTGAGAAAGTTCGGCTAAATCATCTTTTGAAACTTGAATTTTTTCTGGTATCTTTCTAGCTCTTTTTGAAGGCAGTATTGGAGCTCCACTTTTTGAAATTTCACCTTTGTAAAGATTCTCAAAATCATCTCCTACTTCTTCATCGTCCTCTAATCCATCGTCAACTTGCTCAATGTGTTTTCTTAATTTATATATTGCGCTTTCTTCTAAATCTTTTACTTTAACATTTTCTTGAGCAATTTCTCTTAAAGCTACTACCGTATTTTTATCATTATCTCTCTCTAATGATGGCTCGATCCCTGAATTTAATTGAGTTGTTCTTTCTTTTGCAACCAGAACTAATTCATACGGGCTATCGACTTTATCAATGCAATCTTCTACTGTTACTCTAGCCATGGGCAGTATCTACACAGTGAGTAAAAAAAAATCAAGGATTTTTTAGATATATTGTGGATTTAGTCTTTTTCTCACGAAAAATAGTAAAACTAAAGAGGTTAAAATATAGATAAATAACACTAAAGCAATTTGCTCTATGGAGAAACCTCTATCAATCAAAAAACCAAATAAAGCTGTACCAAAAGCAGTAGAGAAAACCATCAAAGCAGTAGTTAAAGCCTTAATTGATCCAATAAATTTAACACCATATATTTCAGCCCATGTAGAGGAGCCTAAAACATTCGCCAAACCATTAGAAATCCCAATTAAGCCAAGAAAAATAAAAGATGTAAAAGGATTATTAAAGTGAAACAAAATTAATGTAGAAAACAACAAAGGTATATTCATAAAGATTAAAAGTCTTCTACTAGTAAACTTATCAATTAAAAATCCAGATCCTAATAAGGTAACAACAGACAATATTGAATAAACCATGAAGGATTGAGCAATAACAAAAGAACCCCAACCTTTAGCTTCAGTAATAAAAGATTGATAAACAAATACAAATCCTAAAAAAATTAATGTAAATGAAATAGGAAAACCTACAAAGATTGCAAATAGCATTACTCCAACAAGGATAAAACCTAAAATCGCTGGATCTATAAATTCAGCTATCATTTAG
>QCQC01000023.1 GCA_003212295.1 Pelagibacteraceae bacterium AG-447-E22
AGCCATTACTAACTCCACTGTATCTAAACTATCAGCTCCTAAATCATCTATAAAGCTTGACTCATCTGTTACCTTTGCTTCTTCAATACCTAAATGATCTGCTACAATTTTTTTAACTTTGCTTGAAATATCTTCTGACATATTATTCCTTTACTGTTTTAAATTCTTATTAGTTTAAATACTTGTTTTGTCAAGCCATATACATACCCCCATTAACATGCAAAGTTTCACCATTAATATAATTGGATAGATCGGATGCTAAAAAAATCACAGCATTTGCGACGTCTTCAGGCTCTCCTAACCTTCCTGAAGGTATCTTGGATATTATAATTTCTTTAAATTTATCATCAATCTTATCCGTCATAGCTGTTTTGATGAACCCTGGTGAAATACAATTAATATTTATATTTTTTTTTGCATATTCGAAAGCTAAACTTTTTGACATTGCAATAATTCCAGCTTTAGATGCAGTATAGTTTGTTTGACCTAAATTACCTGTATGGCCAACAACTGAAGTAATATTAATAATTTTCCCAGATTTATTTTTTAACATTTTCTTTATTGCAAATTTACTTAATAAAAATGTTGAAGTTAAATTAACATCAATAACTTTTTTCCATTCATCTAAACTCATTCTAATAGCCAAATTATCTTGAGTTATTCCCGCATTATTGACCAAGCAATTAATATTTCCGCCAAGTTCATTGGATGCATCATCTATAAATTTTTCTATTTTTTCACTTTGAGAGATATCAAATTTTAAAATTTTTACTTTTTTAAATTTTAATTTTAATTCCTCTAATTTTTCTAGACGTGTTCCAGTAGCCAAAATATTGGCACCATTATTATTTAATTTTTCGATTATTGAATTTCCTATTCCACCTGAGGCTCCGGTAACAATAATATTTTTATTTTCTATATCTTTCATAATTTTAATTCTCTTATATCATTCTCACTATTAATTGTATTAATTTTTACATCTTTATTAATTCTTTTTACTAACCCCGATAAGACTTTACCTGGTCCTATTTCAATGAAATGAGCGATGCCTTTATCAATCATGTAATTAATACTTTCTCTCCATCTCACTCTACTTTCTATTTGGTTGATCAACAGTTTTTTTAATTCATCTTTATCTGAAATTTCATTTGCTGTAACATTTGAAATTAATCTATTTGATCCATTTTCAAAATTTATCTTATTAATTTCATCTTTCATAATTATTGTTGCCTTTTGCATTAAATCACAGTGAAATGGAGCGCTTACTGGCAATTTTATATTTTTAATTTTGTTAGATTTGAGTACTTCAATTAATTTTTCTAGATCTTTAATTGTGCCACTTATAACTATTTGTCCATCAGAATTATCATTTGCTACTTGAGCTTTAAAATTATTTGAATTGCTATTTAAAATATTTTCTATTTCTTCAATTTGAGATCCTAATACTGCCAACATTCCTCCCTCGCCTTTTGGAACAGCATTTTGCATTGCATCACCTCTTAATCTTAAAATTTTAATAGTTTCAGAAAAACTTAAATAATTTGCTGATGACAAAGCAGAATATTCCCCAAGAGAATGTCCAGCAAAATATTTTGCACGGTTCAAATCTACTCCAAACTCCTTTTTTGCTACATTAAAAATCGAGTAACTAATTAAAAATATTGCTGGTTGAGTGTTTGCTGTTAAGTCTAATTGATCTTTGGGACCATCTAAAATTATTTTGGACAAAGAAAAACCTAAGATTTCATCTGACTGTTTGAAAAGGTTTTTAACTAAATCGTATTTTTCAAAAAATTCCTTTCCCATACCAACTATTTGTGAACCTTGACCAGGAAAAATAACTGAAAACATAAAAAAAAACCTATATTTTTAACTCTTTTTGCTATTGATATTGTAAGTTTATAATAGTATATCCTCACATTTTATTAAAGTACTTAAATGAATTTATACGAGCATACAATAATAGCACGACAAGACTCTTCACAAAGTGAAATTAATCAATTGATAGAAAAATATTCTAAAATTGTTGAAAAAAATAAAGGTGAAATAGTAAAAACTGAAAATTGGGGTTTAATGAACTTATCTTATCTAATAAAGAAAAATAGAAAAGGTAGTTATATTCACTTTAAGATTAAAGGTAATGGTAATGTAATCAATGAATTAGAAAAAAATGAGTCCATAGATAAGAAATTATTAAGATATATTACTGTGAAAGTGAAAAAATTTGATTTGGATACAAATTATTTCAATAAAAAAGATGAAAATGAAAAAAAAGAGAGTATTAAAAATTAATTATGCCTAAAAGACAATCAGGAAATAAAAAAAATAAACAAAGTAATTTTGCTAAATTAAGTATTTTTCAGCCTAATAAATACAAATTTAAAAAAAGTTGTCCTCTTTCAATAAAAGGCGCACCTAAAATCGATTATAAAAATATTAAACTACTAAAAAAATATATTTCAGAAAATGGGAAAATTTTACCTTCAAGAATTACTAATGTCAGTCAAAAAAAACAAAGAGAATTATCTATTTCAATCAAAAGAGCTAGAAATTTAGCATTGCTATAAATCATAATAATGAGAGTAATTTTATTAGAAAATATCAAAAGAATTGGTTCAATCGGTGATGTAATTGAAGTTAAAAGAGGTTTTGCTAGGAATTTTTTAATAGCAAATAAAAAAGCTTTATATGCCTCCAAAGAAAATATTGCTCAAGTTGAAAAAATAAAATCTGAGCTCTCAAAAAAAGATAATGAGAAAAAAAAAGATGCGAAAGATATTGCTGATAAAATTAATAAAAAAGAATTTAATATAAAAAGATTAGTAACTGAAAATAATGAATTATATGGTTCTGTGAAACCCACTGAAATATCAAAATTAATAAATGAAAAAACTAAATTAGAAATTAAACCTTCTTTAATACAACCTGTTCAGGAAATAAAGACATTGGGTAGATTCAAAGTAAAAATTTCGTTACACTCAGAAGTTGATGCAGAAATAATAATCAAAGTTGACTCAGCGGAAACTATTCAATAATTATACAATTTTTTCCCCATATAAATTTTTAAATTTTAATAAAATCCATTTTTCGTTATTTTAAACTATGGAAAATAATTTAAAAATTATCAAAGATAGTTTTAAAGAATTACCAAATAATATCGAGGCTGAGCAAGCTGTAATAGGTTCTATTCTTTTAAGTAACGAAATTTTTGATGAAATTAATACTATAATTTCAAGTGTAAATTTTTATGATCCACTCCATCAAAAAATATTTAATGCTATAGAAAATTTGATATTTAAAGGATTGTTAGCAAATCCTATTACTCTTAAGAATCATTTTAAAGATGAGAAAGATGATTTGAATGTTCCTGAATACTTAGTTAAAATTACTAAATTTTCTACCTCTGTAAGACAATCAATAGAATATTCAAAAATAATTTATGATATGTTTGTAAGAAGAGAGTTAATAAAAATATCGGAACAAACTATTGATAATGCCAAAATAAATGATCTTGATATAAGTGGTCAAAATATAATAGAACAATCAGAAAAGTTATTATTTGATTTAGCTGAAAAAGGTTCATTTAATTCAGCATTAGTAAAATTTGAGGATGCTTTAAAACAAACTATCGAAATGGCATCAGCTGCATATAAAAATGAAGCTGGAATAGTTGGTGTTCCAACAGGCTTGCGGGACTTAGATGATAAATTAGGTGGCCTTCATGAATCTGACTTAATAATCATTGCAGGTCGTCCATCAATGGGGAAAACTTCATTAGCCACGAATATCGCTTTTAACGCAGCTAAAAATTTACAATCAAGTGGAAGAAAGTCCTCAATTGCCTTTTTTTCTCTTGAAATGTCATCAGAACAGTTATCTACAAGAATTTTATCTGAGCAAGCAAGAATAGGCTCAAATGATATAAGAAGAGGAAGAATCTCAGATGAACAATTTGATAAATTTTTAGAAACTTCAAAAGACATATCAGAACTTCCGCTTTTTATTGATGAAACTCCAGCAATTAGTATTGCTGCAATGAGCAATAGAGCAAGAAGAATTAAAAGGTTACATGGACTTGAATTAATCGTTGTTGACTATATCCAATTAATGAAAGGATCATCGAATAATAATGATGGAAGAGTTCAGGAAATTTCTCAAATTACTCAAGGACTTAAGGCTATAGCTAAAGAACTTTCTATTCCAGTAGTTGCTTTATCACAGCTGTCTAGACAAGTTGAACAAAGAGATGATCATAAGCCTCAATTGTCAGACTTAAGAGAATCTGGATCAATTGAACAAGATGCTGATGTAGTTATGTTTGTTTATAGGGAAGGCTATTATCTTCAAAGAAAAGAGCCTCGAGAGGCCACAGTTGAACATGCAGAATGGCAAGCAAAAATGAATGAAGTTGCCCATTTGGCTGAAATTATTATTGGAAAACAAAGACACGGCCCTATAGGCAAAGTAACCCTAGAATTTGAAGAAAGATTTACTAAATTTAAAGATACTCAAATTAATTAAATTCCAATATATATATTGATAAATGTTTGCTCATTTCTATCAAAATATAATTATTAAATTTCCGAAAATTATCTTCTTGGTGTTAACCTTAATTTTAATTACCTTCGGTTTTCATGCTAAAGATTTTAAGCTTGATGCGTCTTCAGAAACATTATTAATTGAAGGTGATCCAGATCTTAAATATCTTAAGGAAATTTCTAAGAGATACGGTTCTAAGGAATTTTTAATCTTAACCTATACACCAAATGATGGGATGATTTCAGATACATCCATAAATAATCTTCTTAGTCTGAAGTATAAAATTCAAAGTTTAGATTGGGTACATAGTGTGGTTACTTTATTGGATATTCCCTTATTGAATAGTTCTGATCTACCTTTGCAAGAACGACTAAAAAACTTTAAAACCCTTAAAGATGAAAATATTGACCGCGAAAGAGGTTTTGATGAAATAACTAGTAGTCCAGTATTTAGAAACTTCGTTATAAGTGAAGATGGAAATACTAGTGGAATTATTGTTTACCTCAAAGAAAACCAAGAATTAAAAAATCTTGAAAAGAAATCAGAAAAAGAAATAGAGCTATTAAAAGATCAAGTTAAAAAACAAAATCATCTTAATATTCTTGAAATAAGAGATGTTATAAAAAGTTATGAAGATATAGGTAAAATACACCTTGGTGGAATACCAATGATTGCAGATGACATGATGTCATTTATAAAAAGTGATATAATTGTTTTTGGTATAGGAGTTTTATTATTTATTATTGGAACTTTGTGGTTAGTTTTTAAAAAATTAATTTGGATTTTAGTTCCTATTAGTAGTTGTTTTTTTTCAGTTATAATAATGATAGGAATTTTGGGTTTATTAGGATGGAAAGTTACAGTTATTTCATCAAATTTTATAGCTTTAATGTTAATTCTCACAATGGCTATGAATATTCATATGAGTACTCGATTTCTCCAACTTAAAGAGAAATTTCCTAACAAAAAAATTTTTGAATTAATTACTTTAACAACAGAAAAAATGTTTTGGCCGATTTTATATACAGTTCTTACTACAATTATTGCTTTCCTTTCTCTTATTTTTAGTGAAATAAAACCAATTATTGATTTTGGCTGGATGATGACGTTAGGTCTTATCACATCATTTGTGATAACTTTTACCCTGCTTCCAACGCTTGTTAATTTTGTTCCAAAAGAAAATATTTTTTTAGAAGACTATAAAGAGTCTTTTATTACATCTTTCTTTGCAAAAATATCTCAAAATAATCATAAAACAATACTTACTATTACAGGGTTAATAATTGTATTAAGTATAATTGGTATCAGTCGTCTAGAAGTAGAAAATAGTTTCATTAATTATTTTAGTAAAAAAACTGAAATTTACAAAGGAATGAAATTAATTGATGAAAAACTTGGAGGAACAACGCCCCTTGAAGTTATTTTAAAATTTCCAAAAAAAGAAAAAGCAGAATTAGACAATGAAGATGAGTTTGAGGATTGGGGAGATGATGAAAATCAAAACGATGAAAGATATTGGTTCACAAAAGATAAAATTGATAAGATAACATTAGTTCATAATTACTTAGATAGTTTACCTCAAGTTGGAAAAGTTTTGTCTTTTTCATCAATTATTGATGTAGCAACAATGCTGAATAACAATAAACCATTGGGAACATTAGAAATGGGAGTGTTATATTCAAAAATACCTAAAAGTATAAAAACTGAAATAATAGATCCTTATATTTCTATTCAAGATAATGAAGCTCGAATAAGCTTGAGAATAATTGACTCTCAAGAAAACTTAAGAAGAAATGATTTAATAAAGAAAATTAATTATGATTTAAAAAATAAGCTTGGTTTAAAAGAAAAAGACTACAAACTTGCTGGTGTTTTAATCTTATTTAATAATTTACTACAAAGTCTTTTTAAATCTCAAATTTTAACTTTAGGACTAGTTATGGTTGGGATATTTTTAATGTTTTTAATACTTTTTAAAAACATAAAATTGTCTCTAATTGGCGTTGTTCCAAATTTTATAGCTGCTTTTTTTATACTTGGAATTATTGGTTTACTTGGTATTCCACTAGACATGATGACTATTACTATTGCAGCAATTACAATTGGTATTGCAGTTGATAATAGTATTCACTACATTTACAGATTTAAAGAGGAGTTTAATTATTCTAAAGATTATCATAAAACAATTAAATTGTGTCACTCAACTGTAGGTAAAGCCATTTTGAATACTTCAGTAACAATTGTTTTTGGTTTTTCAATTTTAGTTTTATCGAAATTCATTCCAACTATTTATTTTGGTATTTTTACAGGATTAGCAATGTTATTAGCAATGGTTTCTGTTTTAACATTACTACCTTCGTTAATTTTATTAATTAAACCGTTCGAAAATAATTAAATGTTAGATATTGTAATTGAGTTTTATGATAAAACCTCAATATTAGATCTTCTTTATTTATTTATAACAATTCTTTCTTTGATTAAATGTTACAAAAAAGGTTTCGTTTTGAGTATTTTGTCAATTGCCAAATGGTTACTTGCATACATTATAACATTATTGATTTTTCCAAGAGTAAAGCCTTATCTAAAAGATATTATAGATAATGAGTATGTGTTAGATGTAGGACTGGGAATCACAATATTTATTATCGTAATTTTCTTAGTGTTGATGATCAACAGAGGGATCAGTAAGGCTATAAGATATACAGGTATTGGAAGTTTAGATACTATATTTGGATTCTTTTTTGGATTTATAAGAGCTTATATCATCTTTGTATGTATATTTTCAGGTGTACACATAGTGTATAACTACGACAAATGGCCAATAAATTTAGACAAATCATACATCTTTCCATATATAGAAAAAGGTAGTAATTATTTATTGAAAGAATTTCCTAATGAAAAAACATATCAAGACTCTAAAGAAAAAATTGAGGAGCTTTAATCCTAAATTAAAAGAAGAATGTGGGGTATTTGGTATTAGTAATGCCAAAGATGCTTCAGCATTAACTGCTTTAGGACTTCATGCTCTTCAACATCGTGGACAAGAAGGTTGTGGTATAGTCACATTTAATGGAGAACAATATTTTTCAGAAAAAAGATTTGGATTAGTTGGAGATAATTTTAATAAAGAAAAAATTCTGAAAAAACTTAGAGGAAATTATGCTATTGGACATAATCGTTACAGCACAACAGGTGAAAACACCTTAAGAAATATCCAACCATTTTTTGCTGATACTAACGCAGGAGGAATAGGTGTTGCTCATAATGGAAATCTAACAAACTCAATTTCTTTAAGAAAAAAATTAGTTGAAGATGGAGCAATTTTTTATACCACATCTGATACAGAAACTATTGTTCAGTTAATTGCAAAATCTAGAAGAGTAAAAACTATAGATAAAATTGTTGATGCTATATTTCAAATTCAGGGTGGATATGCTTTAGTAATGTTGACACAAAATTCTTTGATTGGTGTTAGAGATCCTTTTGGTATCAGACCTTTAGTAATTGGAAAATTGAAAAATAGCTATGTTCTAGCTTCAGAAACATGTGCACTAGATATAATAGGTGCAAAATTTATAAGAGAGGTAGAAAATGGTGAAATTGTTTTCATCGAAAACGACGAATTAAAAAGTATAAAGCCTTTTCCAATAAAAAAAGTTAGGCCTTGTGTTTTTGAGTATATATACTTTGCAAGACCAGATAGTATTCTTGATGGTAAAACTGCTTATGAACACCGAAAAAGTCTTGGTGGAGAACTTGCAAAAGAAAATGATATAGATGCAGATATAGTTGTTCCTGTGCCCGACTCTGGAAATGCTGCTGCTTTAGGATTTGCGCAGTATCTTAAAATGGATTTTGAGTTAGGATTAGTAAGGAATCATTATGTGGGTAGAACTTTCATTGAGCCAAGTCAAAAAATTAGAAGCTTAGGTG
>QCQC01000024.1 GCA_003212295.1 Pelagibacteraceae bacterium AG-447-E22
TCGGGAGAATTGAATTGTTAACAATTCTTTTACTTATGAAAAAATTTCTTTTTAAAAGTTAGTTTATTGATATATATGTATTCTTTTAATATGCGCCCTTAGCTCAGCTGGATAGAGCATCGGTTTTCTAAACCGAGGGTCGGAGGTTCGAATCCTCCAGGGCGCGCCATAATAACCACTTTTTCTAACAATTTTTTTAATAATTTACTTGACGTAATTCATTTAAAATCAATTTTTTAAATAAATTTATCTTGAAGAGTTTTTTTGAACATGCTTAAATTAACTATATTCAAAACAATGTTTTGAATTATTTGTTAACAAATAAATAATAACAGAAGGAAGAATAATGTTTAAATACTTAAAACAATTAACTTCTTTAGTTGCTATGGTTGCTGTGTTGTTTACTTTTACAACAGAGTCTATGGCTGCTAAAAAATCTAAAACACTTAAAAACACTCAAAAGAAGGGTTTTGTAAGATGTGGAGTATCTCAAGGTCTTCCAGGATTTTCTAATGCTGATGCAGCAGGAAATTGGACTGGTGTTGACGTTGATGTATGTAGAGCGGTAGCTGCTGCAGTATTAGGTGATGCAAACAAAGTTAAGTTTACACCACTAAGTGCTAAAGAAAGATTTACGGCTTTAACTTCTGGTGAGATTGATATCTTATCTAGAAACACAACTTGGACTCTTTCTAGAGATGCTGATATCGGACTTACTTTCGTAGGTGTGAACTTTTACGATGGACAAGGTTTCATGGTAAGAAAAAGTTCAGGTATTACTTCAGTAGACCAATTCAAAAATGGTATCTCAGCTTGTACAAACATTGGTACAACAACTGAGTTAAATATGAGAGACTTCTTCAATTCAAGAGGAATTTCTTATGAGCCAGTTGCTTTTGAAAAAGCTGATGAAGTTGTAGCCGCTTACGATGCTGGTAGATGTGATACTTACACTACTGATAAATCTGGTTTAGCTGCTCAAAGAACTAAAATGAAAAACCCTGATGAACACATCGTTCTACCAGAAACTATTTCTAAAGAACCTTTAGGACCAGTTGTTAGACAAGGTGACTCAGTATGGGAAGATATCGTAAGATGGTCTTTGAACACTATGATCGAAGCAGAAGAATATGGTATTACTTCAGCTAATGCAGACTCAATGAAAACTTCAGACAACCCACAAATCAAAAGACTTGTTGGTGCTGAAGGTGAAATGGGTGCAGCATTCGGTTTAGATAACGAGTGGAACTTAAGAATTATCAAACAAGTTGGAAACTATGGTGAAAGTTATAAGAGAAATATAGCTGACACTGGTATTTTACCAGACAGAGGTCCAAATGAATTATGGACTAAAGGTGGTATTTTATACGTTCCGCCATCAAGATAATTTAAGTTATAAATTATTTAAAAAGGGCTAGATTCTTCTAGCCCTTTTTTTTATAAACTCATATATTACTTAACAGTGAATTTTAAACTTAAAGACATAGGTCCACAATTAATGACAGTTATAGCTGTTGTTCTTGTCTTTGGTTTTTTTACTTACAATGCCCAAGTCAATATGGAAAGCAGAGGTATTGATTTTGGTTATGGATTTTTATCTCAAGAATCATCTTTTGATGTTCAATTTTCTTTAATCGAATATGATGGTTCTCACTCTTATTTTAGAGCTTATTTGGTTGGTCTATTAAATACTATTCTTGTATCAGTCATTGGAATTTTTTTTGCTACAATTCTTGGAGTAATAGTTGGAATAGCAAGATTATCTCCAAATTATTTAATTAATAAATTTGCAGCATTTTATGTAGAATTTTTCAGAAATATCCCATTGTTACTACAAATATTTTTTTGGTATTTTGCTGCCTTGAGAGCATTACCACTTCCTCAAGATGCTGAAGCAATGTTTGGAATTGCATTCTTAACAATAAAAGGTCTATACGTTCCAGCTTTTATATGGCAAAATTTCAATATTTTCTTTTATTCAATAGTTGCTGCAATAATTGCAATAATTATTATTCGTATTCAGGCAAAAAAATTACAAGAAACCCAAGGTAAACAAACGCCAGTTTTATTAATTTCAATAGGGTTAATTTTAATTTTACCTCTTTTGAGTTTTTTAATTGGTGGTGTAAGATTATCATTCGAAGTTCCTGTTTTAAAACAATTAGCCACAACGTCATTTATTTATGAAGGAGGTGTAAGTTTGCCACCTGAATTAATTGCTTTAGCGTTATCATTGTCTTTATATACAGCAACTTTCATAGCAGAATGTGTGAGAGCAGGAATTCAAGGAGTTGGTAAAGGTCAAAAAGAGGCAGCAGCATCAATTGGGTTGACTCCCAATCAAGTTTTGAAATTAGTGGTAATGCCTCAAGCTCTTAGAATAATAATACCACCAACAACTAATCAATATTTAAATTTAACTAAAAATTCTTCATTAGCAGCTGCTATAGCTTATCCTGATTTAGTACTAGTTTTTGCTGGAACAGCATTAATGCAAACTGGTAAAGCAATTGAAATTGTATCTATTACGATGTTTACCTATCTAACATTAAGTATTTCAATTTCAATATTAATGAACTGGTATAATAAAAAAATAGCAATAACAGAAAAATAATGTCTAAAATTAATTTTTTAAAGCCTGATAAAACTAATCTTTATACTTTTTTGTATTTAGGTTCGTTTTTGTTTTTTATTAGTGTTTTAGATGTCTTATTAAATTCTTTTTTTAGTTTGAATATTACTGGTTTTTTGCCTGGTTTTTTAAGTTTTTTATTACCACTTATATTGGGTTTCATTGGGCTTTATTTTATAAGAATTGAGTTAAGTGGCATTAAACAATTAGATTTATTAAACAAACATATAAATACCAACAATTTTAATGCTATTCTGTCTCTGTTAATTATATTTATAATTTTAAAATCAATTCCACCAATATTAAGTTGGTTTTTCATTGATGCTAGTTTTGCTGGCGATTCAAAAGATGTTTGTACAGGCACAGGAGCTTGCTGGACATATATCAAAGTTTGGATGAGAAGATTTATGTATGGAATGTATCCAAATGGCGAACAATGGAGAATTAATTTATCATTCATAGCTTTAGCTTTACTTGGATCAGTTGGTTTTTTTGCTACTGATAAATTTAAAAAATATCTAACCCTTTATTATGTAGTTATTTATCCATTTATTGCTTTTTTATTCATATTTTTCTTTATTTCAGGCGGTCCAGTTTTTTTTGATTTTTCATATGGTATAATCGCAGCCATTTTGTCTATAATTATTGGTTTTTTTATTCCTAACAAATTTAAGTTTTATTATTTTTTAATTGTTCCTTTTGCTCTTTATATTTTATTAAAATATTTCATTTTCTTTGAAGAATATATTGAACTTGGAAAATTAGATGGTTTAAATTGGGTAGAAACAGGTGCTTGGGGTGGATTATCTTTGACTTTTATAATCTCATTTTTCTGTTTAATTTTTTGTTTTCCAATAGGAATGGCATTTGCACTAGGTAGAAGATCAGGTTTTCCATTAATTAGATACATATCTATAGGTTTTATTGAATTTTGGAGAGGTGTTCCATTAATTACAGTTTTATTTATGTCTGCTGTTATGTTTCCAATGTTTTTACCTGCTGATTTTTTTATTGATAAATTGGTTAGATGTATAATAGCTATTTCTTTATTTGAAGCAGCTTATGTTGCAGAAGTTATCAGGGGAGGACTACAGGCACTTCCAAGAGGTCAGTATGAAGCTGCAAAATCATTAGGGATGGGTTATTGGAGAATGCATATATTTGTAATTTTACCACAAGCTTTAAAATTAGTTATTCCTGGTATAGCAAATACATTTTTGGCTTTGGTTAAAGACACACCATTAATCTTTGTAGTTGGACTTTTAGAAATAGTAGGAATGTTAAATTTGGCCAAAACTAATCCAGAATGGTTAGGATTTGCCATGGAAGGCTATGTATTTGCTGCAATAATTTTCTGGATTATTTGTTACGCAATGAGTAAATATAGTTATAATTTAGAACAAAAATATAAAACAGATCGATAAAACATGCCAGATAATATAATTCAAATAAACAATATGAATAAATGGTTTGGAGATTTTCAAGTTTTAAAAGGAATAAATTTGGAGGTTAAGGCAAAACAAAAAATTGTTGTTTGTGGTCCTTCGGGTTCTGGTAAATCTACATTAATAAGATGTATTAATAGATTAGAGGAACATCAAGAAGGTGAGATCATTGTTGATGGAATAGAACTTACAGAAGATACTAAAAATATAGAACAAATAAGAGCAGAAGTTGGTATGGTTTTTCAACAGTTCAATTTATTTCCTCATTTATCAATTTTAGATAATTGTACACTTGCTCCTATATGGGTAAAAAAAATGCCTAAAAAAGAAGCAGAGGAATTAGCTTTAAAACATTTAGAAAGAGTTCAAATATTAGATCAAGCACAAAAATATCCTGGACAACTATCTGGAGGTCAACAACAAAGAGTTGCCATAGCACGAGCATTATGCATGGAGCCAAAGATAATGCTTTTCGATGAACCAACTTCAGCTTTAGACCCAGAGATGATTAAGGAGGTTCTTGATGTTATGGTAAATTTAGCAAAACAAGGTATGACAATGATAGTTGTAACACACGAAATGGGTTTTGCTAAAGAAGTTGCCGATCAAATGATATTTATGGACGAGGGTATGATAGTTGAAAAAGCAGATACGAAAGAATTTTTTGCTAATCCAAAAAGTGAGAGGACCAAACTTTTCCTCAGCCAGATACTATAGATCGATTAAATTTCAACTAAATTTTCTATATTTTTGGTGAATCTATTACTTGACATGATATCCATTTTTTTCAATTTATTATAAAAAAAAATACAAAATTTTCTTGCAGTAGGTTCTAAAAACTAGTTCAATGAGATTTTAAAAATAATTAAGAGGGGTCTTAATGGAAGATAATTTTAATAAGCATCTAGGCAACAAGCTTAAGATGAGAAGATTGGCCTTGGGTTTGACACAAACAAAAGTAGCAAAAGCAATTAACGTAACATTTCAACAGATTCAAAAATACGAAAAAGGTACAAATGGTGTAAGTTCGATAAGATTATTACAATTATCGAATTACTTAAAAGTGCCAATAAATTATTTCTTTGAGGGTTTTTCAGAATATTTGATAAATTTAGAAAAGTCACAAGAAGGTCATGTAAATGTTAATTATAATTTTTTAGTAAAAATGTATTCAGAGCTTAATACAGATCAAAAACTAAAATTTAATAAATCTTTACAATCTGTTAATAGTAATATTTCTAAAGTTGGATAAATTGGCTCCTCGGGCAGGACTCGAACCTGCGACCAATTGATTAACAGTCAACTGCTCTACCAACTGAGCTACCGAGGAATGTAAAAAGCTCAACTTACTTTTTTTTTTAACTAAAACAACAATTTTTTTGGAGGCAACGCCCGGAATCGAACCGGGATACAAGGATTTGCAATCCTCTGCGTAACCATTCCGCCACGTTGCCTTATGTTTTAGATGATAGCTACAAGGGTTTTATATAAAATATTTGCAATTAGTCTATTAAATAACGTTCTAATTTGATTATTGTTAATTTAGATTATTAAATTATAAACTAATTACACCCATGATAAGCGATAAATATATACATTCTAAAGTTGAGGATAAAATTTATGCTTATTGGGAGAAAAATAAATTATTCAAACCTCAAAAAAATTCAAAAAAGTTTTCTATTGTAATTCCACCACCAAATGTAACTGGTAGTTTACATATGGGCCACGCGTTAAATAATTCAATTCAAGATTTCCTAGTTCGATATTATCGAATGAACAATTACGAAACCCTATGGCAACCTGGAACTGATCATGCGGGTATTGCAACCCAAGCTCTTGTTGAAAGAAAACTCGAAAAAGAGAATTTAAATAAGAACAGTCTTGGAAGAGAAAAATTTATTGAAAAAGTATGGGAATGGAAGAATGAATATGGAGACATCATAATTAATCAATTAAAAAAACTTGGATGTTCTTGTGATTGGTCACGTAATGCATTTACTATGGATGAAAATTTATCCAAATCTGTAATCAAAGTTTTTGTAGATTTACATAAAAAAAAATTAATCTACAAAGCTGAAAAATTAGTTAATTGGGACACTGTTCTTAAAACTGCCATTTCAGATTTAGAAGTTGATCAAAGAGAAATGAATTCTAAAATATACTATATTAGATATCCAATCGAAAATTCTTCAGAATTCATTACTATTGCTACAACAAGACCTGAAACTATGCTTGGAGATACGGCGATAGCAGTAAATCCAAAAGATAAAAGGTATAAAGAATTTGTTGATAAAACTGTCACAATCCCAATAGTAGGCAGAAAAATAAAGATTATCAAAGACAACTATGCTGATCCTGAACAAGGAACTGGTGCATTAAAGATTACACCAGCACATGACTTTAATGATTATGAAGTAGGTCAAAGAAACAAATTAGAAATTATTAATGTATTTACAGAAGAAGGAAAAA
Organism: Pelagibacteraceae bacterium AG-447-E22; assembly: GCA_003212295.1. Taxonomy (GTDB): domain Bacteria; phylum Pseudomonadota; class Alphaproteobacteria; order Pelagibacterales; family Pelagibacteraceae; genus Pelagibacter. The sequence goes on from QCQC01000024.1 coordinate 6,547, forward strand.
TAAATGAAAATGCTCCTCAAGATTATATTGGACTTGATAGATTTAACGCTCGTAAAAAGTTATTAGAGGAACTTAAAGAAAAAGATTTTTTTGTTAAAGAAGAAAATATTAAGAATAAAGTTCCTTACGGTGATAGATCTAATTCAGTTATAGAACCTTTTTTAACTGAACAATGGTTTGTTGATGCAAAAAAATTAGCTGTGAAAGCAAAAAAAATTGTTAAGTCAAAAAAAACAAATTTCTTTCCAACTAATTGGTCTAAAACTTATTTCCAATGGATGAATAATATTGAACCGTGGTGTGTTTCAAGACAACTTTGGTGGGGTCATCAAATACCAGCGTGGTATGGTCCTGATAAAAAAATATTTGTTGCAACAAATGAAACAGATGCAAAAAAGCAAGCTAAAAAATTTTATAAAAAAGATGTTAAAATAACTAGAGATCCGGATGTTTTAGATACATGGTTTTCATCTGGTTTATGGCCTTTTGCAACATTAGGTTGGCCTGATAAAAAAGATTTTGTTAAGAAATTTTATCCTACCTCAGTTTTAGTGACAGGTTTTGACATTATCTTTTTTTGGGTTGCTAGAATGATGATGTTTGGAATGGAATTTTTAAACAAAGAACCTTTTAAAGATATTTATGTTCATGCACTTGTAAGAGACGAAAAAGGACAAAAAATGTCTAAGTCAAAAGGCAATGTTATTGATCCATTAGATTTAATTGAAAAGTATAGTGCTGATGCTTTAAGATTTACATTGTTATCAATGGCATCTCCGGGAACAGATGTAAAACTTTCTGAAGATAGAGTTAAAGGATATAGGAATTTTTTAAATAAACTATGGAATGCTAATAATTTCCTAATTACAAATAAATGTGATTTTAAAAAAACTGATAAAGTTCCAAAAACTACATTAAATATAAACAAATGGATATATTCTGAGTTAATAGAAATTAAGAACAAAATTCAAAAAAATATTGAGGATTACCGTTTTGATGAGGCTGCTAAAAATGCTTATCAGTTTGCTTGGCATTCTTATTGTGATTGGTATATCGAGCTTTCAAAAACAATTCTTTATTCTGATGATAAAAAAGCTCAAAAAGAGGTAAAAGAGGTATCTGCTTACATTTTCAAACAGATACTTGTAATGCTTCATCCTTTTATTCCGTTTGTTACTGAAGAAATATGGTTAAAAAATAAGTTTGATAAATCAAATAAAAATTTTCTTATGTATAAAAATTGGCCATCTGGTAAAGCAAAAAAAGATCAATCTCAAAAAGATG
>QCQC01000025.1 GCA_003212295.1 Pelagibacteraceae bacterium AG-447-E22
AAAGAATTGCTTGCAGCAAATAAAACTAATAAGGAAATTTGTGATTATATTGGTGCCAAATCTTTAAAATTTTTATCTCTTGATGGCATGTACAGAGCTATAGGTTTTGATGAAAGAAATGAAAGCTATCCTCAATTAACTGATCATTACTTTACTGGAGATTACCCTGTTAAACCAATAGACGAGCTTGGTGACAATAAGATTACTCAATTGTCATTATTAAGCACAGGTTCTAATAATTAAATGAAAACTGTAAACTTTACTGAAATGAAATCTGGCACAAAAGATGAATATCTTTTGTTGGATAAATATGAGCAGGATTATATTAATGGAACAGCTGATAGAATTTTGAATTTTATGAAAGGTTTGAACTCAACTTTAGAAGGCTACAAAATAACAAGGCTAGAACACTCACTTCAAACTGCCACCAGGGCTTTTAATGACAAAGCAAATGAAGAGATGGTTGTTGCTGCATTATTACATGACATTGGAGACGAATTAGCTCCGCTAAATCATGCTGAGTATGCTGCTGCTGTTCTCAAGCCTTATGTAAGTAAAAAAACTCACTGGATAATTGAAAAGCACGGTGAGTTCCAAATGTATTATTATGCACACCATTTAGGAAAAAATAAATATCAAAGAGATAAATATAAAGATCATGAATATTTCAACGATGCTGTTAATTTTTGTGAAAAATGGGATCAAGCCTCGTTTGATCCTAATTACAAAAGTATGTCTTTAGAAGAATTTGCTCCAATGGTTAAGAGAATATTCTCCAGAAAACCATATTCACTACTTTAAATAAAAAAATAGAGTAATATTTAAAAATGATGATTAATACTAAAGAAAAAATTATTAAATATTTTGAGTCAGGCATCAAAGATAAAAAAAATTTTAAAATTGGTATAGAGCATGAAAAATTTTTATTTAATAACAATAACAATAAACGGATTGATTATTTAAAAATAAAAGAAATGTTTTCAGCTTTATTAGAATTTGGCTGGAATCCAATTTTAGAAAAAAATAATGTGATTGGACTTAACAAGGGCGGAAAAAATATTACTCTCGAACCTGGTAATCAAATAGAGCTGTCTGGAGAAAAACTAAGTAATATTCATGAGGCTTGTGCTGAATCTCAAGATTATTTGTTTGAACTTAAACAAGTAACAAAAAAATTGAATTTAAGTATTGTGAGCGCAGGTTTTGACCCAATATCAAAACTTAATGAAATTCCAAATAATCCCAAACAAAGATACAAACTAATGACTAAAGATATGCCATTAGGAGGTGAATTAAGTCTTGATATGATGTATCGAACTTGTGGAACACAGTTAAATATTGACTATGATTCAGAAAAAGATTTTATAAAAAAATTTAAAGTTGTTAACTCAATAGTACCTATTTCGATTGCTTTATTTGCTAACTCTTCAATAGTCGAAAAAAAGAAAAGTAATTATTTATCATATAGATCTAAAGTATGGCAAAATACGTCTCGAGGTGGATTACCTAAAATATTCTTTGAGGATTTTAATTTTGAAAGATATGCAGAATTCATAATGAGTTTTCCAATCTTATTTATTCAAGAAAAAGAAAATTATATCTCAGGACAAAAATACAAATTTCTTGACTTTATGAATGGAAAAATTAATGAGATTAATAATCGTTTACCGACTGAAAAAGATTTATCTACACATTTAAGTACTATTTTTACTGAAAATAGATTGAAAAAATATATTGAACTTAGATCAATGGATACGTGTGGTTGGGATTGTTTGTGTGCTGGGCCTGCATTCAATGTAGGAATGTTGTACGGAAATCTAGATGAAGTTTATGATATAATTTCAAAGTGGGATAAAAATAAAATAATCAATGCATACCTTGAGGCTCCTAAAAAAGGTTTCAATACTCAGCTCATGGGAAAAGACCTTCTATATTGGGCGTCGACTTTACTTAATTTATCAAGAAAGGGTTTAGAACAAAGAGATATTCTTAATAAGAGTAAAAAAAATGAAACATTATTTTTAAATCACTTACAAAATGTAATTAATAACAAGACAACAAATGCAGATCATATGATTAAAGAGTTTTCAAAAAATGAAGATTTAAACGTGCTCTATGATAAATAAAATTGTTGCAATTCAAGGTGACCATCCATCAACTCTTAATCCTTTAACTGATACTACTATTTTTTTGGCTAACGAAATTCAGAAAAAAAAATATAAAATTTTTTATTACGAACCCAAGAATTTATCAATAATTAATTTCAAAGTTATTGCTTCAGGTTTTTTTATTAAATTTGATTATGGTAAAAAAAAATTTTTTAAGATTTTAAAAAAAACAAAAATAGATTTAACAAAATGTAAATTTTTATTAATTAGACAAGACCCACCATTTAATCTTGAATATATCACTACCTGCTACATTTTAGATATTATTAAAAATAAATTAAAAATTATAAACAACCCAACATCTATAAGAAATATTTCTGAAAAGCTTTTCTCATCTAAATATCAAAAATTCATGCCACCTACTATTTTTACCCAAAATTTAGATGAAATAAAAAAATTTATAAAAACTCACAAAAAAGTTATATTAAAACCAATCCATAGCTATGGAGGAAATGACATTTATTTATTATCTAAACTAAATTTATATTTAATCAAAAAATTTATAAAAAAACATAATTATATTATGTGTCAAAAATTTTTGCCTAAAATAAATAAGGGAGATAAAAGAGTTTTTATCATAAATGGGAAAATAGTTGGTGCAATTTCAAGAATCCCCAAAAAAGGCTCTTTCTTGAGTAATTTAAGTAAAGGGGGCAAGGCAATTAAAACATCACTAACAATTACTGAAAAAAAATTATCAAAAATTCTAGCAAAAGACTTAAAAAAAGAAAATATTTTTTTTGCAGGAATAGATTTTATTGATCAAAAACTTAATGGCGATATTAATGTTACATCCCCCACTGGATTAAAAACTTTATATGATCTCTCAAATATTAATCTTGCAAAAACTTTTTGGAAAGAATTAAAAGCGTGAAAAATTTTACTGATCAACAAAAAGGTTCATTAATGGCTTTTGTAGCTGTAATGTTTATAACACCTGACTCTTTATTTATTAGACTTTCTAATGTTGATACTTGGGGATTAGTTTTTTACCGAGGAATAATCCCTTTTTTCACTGTGTTTATAGGAATGCTTTTAATTTATAAATTAAATTTTTTTAAAACTCTTTTTACCAGCGGATATCATGGGCTTATTTATGTTGGAACATTTAGTTTAACAAATATTACTTTTGTGGTTTCAATTCAAAATACAAATGTGGCGAATACTCTTGTAATGATTGCTACCGCACCTATGTTGTCAGCAATCCTTAGTGCAATTTTTTTAAAAGAGCTTCCAGATAAAAAGACATGGATTTCAATAATTATTACTTTTTTTGCCGTAATCTATATTTTCTTTGACTCTTTAAAATTAGGAAATTTTTATGGAGATATTTTAGGGTTTGTTACAGCATTAGGTTTGGCTGTAGGAGCCGTAACAATTAGATCTGCCAAAACAAAAAACTTGGTTCCAGCTGCTGTTGTTGGAAAATTATTTGTAGCTACTTTTGCCTTATTTTTTATTGAAAGTTTTGCGCTAATTGACAACGACCTTATAATTGTACCAACAATGTGTATTCTTTGTGTTGCAATACCTTTTGTCCTAGTAACTATTGCTCCAAGATTTATTCCTGCTGCAGAAGTTAATCTATTTTTTTTACTTGAAACAATAATAGGTCCTATCTGGGTATGGTTAATTATAAAAGAACAACCAAGTATTGAAACTCTTTTAGGTGGAACAATTATAGTAGTCACTATAGCTATTCACTCATTTTTGAAGCTTAAAAATTCTTAAGCTTGTCACAATTAAGACTTGATTTAATAATACATGGCGAATAATTACGACAAATTTTATGAATAAAGTTTTAAAAAATTCTTGGGCATTATTTTTAGGAATGGGTTTCTTAATGATGGCATATGGATTTCAAGGATCACTCTTAGGTGTTAGAGCTGTACAGGAAGAATTTAGTCTAACTGCAACTGGCTTCATGATGTCAGGATATTTCGTTGGTTATTTTATTGGTGCTGCGACAATTCCAAATATTATTTCAAGAGTGGGGCATATCAGAGTTTTTGCAGCTTTCGCATCTTTAGCATCTTTAGTAATTTTAGTTCACTCGATAATCATAAATCCTTTTGTCTGGTTTTTATTAAGAGTTTTAACAGGAATAAGTATGGTTTGTATTTATACTGTTGCAGAAAGTTGGCTCAATGATAGGTCAAGTAATAAAAATAGAGGAAGTGTTTTGTCAATTTATATGGTTATTCTCTATGGAGCGATGGGTGTTGGAATGTTTTTACTTAATTTTAGTAGCCCAAAAAATTTTCAACCATTTATATTGGTTTCAGTAATTACATCAGCTGCACTTATACCTATTTTATTAACAAAAAAGAAACCACCAACCTTTAAAAGAATAAAGGCGATGACTTTAAAAGATCTTTATGAGGCTTCACCTTTTGGAATGGTTAGTTCATTATTTTATGGAACAATTCAATCGGCTCTCTTTACGTTATTAGCAGTTTATGCAACTTCAATGAATTTTACAATTTTAGAAATTTCTATTGTAACATTTCTTCTAGCAATTTCAGGTGCTGTTTCTCAATTTCCAGTTGGAAAAATTTCTGATATGTACGATAGAAGAAAAGTAATAGTTTTTTCTACTTTTGGTGCTGCAATTTTTGCTATTTTAGCAATCCTAGTTTCGAGACAAATGTATTTACCAGAGGGTCTCGCAACCAGCAAAACATGGTTTTATATCTTCTTAATTCTTTTTTCCTTTTGCAGTCTGCCAATGTTTTCTTTAATTTTAGCTCATACAAATGATTATATTTCAAAAGATAAGTTTGTAGCTGCTGGTGCTGGCCTTCAATTTGTATTTGGTTTAGGTGCGATGAGTGGTCCTTTTTTATGTTCAATATTTATGGACATTGTTGGATCCAATGGTTTCTTTGTCTTTTTATTTTTTTTTCATTCAATCATTGGTATCTTTGGTATTTATAGAATGAGAGTGAGACAAACAGTTGATAATCCAGACTCTCAATTTGTTGCCATGCCACAAACAATAACACCTGCAGGGATTGAATTAAATCCAACAACTGAACCAATTGAAGAACCTGTTAAAGAAGAAAATAAATAATCTAAATAATTTTTTCTATATATTTGGACATTTTCATTAATACTTGTTTTTTTGATAAAATGTCAGTTCTTATTAAGATTGCGTCTTTAACTTTTATAAGAGGACTATATTTTCTTTCCTTATCCATTAAAGTTCTTTTTTTTAAAGATTTTTTTACCTCTCTTAATGAAACTTTTTTATTTAAATCAAGCCATCGTCTATGACTGGCCACATTGATATTGCATTTAAAGTAAAAAGCTAAATCATATTTGGGGTTTTTAGCAAGTATCTTGCTCGCTATGTCTCTTCCCTCAACACAAATCTTCTTATTATTCTTTATAATTTTTTTTTGGAAATTATTTACTATTTGTCTCACATTTTTGTTTTTTGCTAAAATAGCCACATGATCGCTTATTTCCTGAGAATGTAAATTTTGTCTTGCAATATTCTTGTATGAGATTTTTTTTAATCTTTTATTAAGAAAAGAGACTAATTTTTTTGGTTTATGTCTAATTACTAACTTGCTACAAAATCTATATAACAAACCTGAATTTACTAATAATAATTGATATTTTTTTGAAATAAGCTTTGCCGATGTACTTTTACCGCTCGCTGACTCACCGTCGCAGGCAATTATCAATTTTTTAAATTTTCTCACTAAATCTTAATAATATTAAGAGTAGTTTATTGCAAAAACAATTTTAGATGTTAAAAGTCCTATTAA
>QCQC01000026.1 GCA_003212295.1 Pelagibacteraceae bacterium AG-447-E22
AACATATCAGGATTTAAAGATATTTTTAAAGTATCCTCTATTTCTTTATTGCTAGGCCATATATCTCTTAAATAAATTTCTTCTCCTCTTTTGTCTTTTCCAAAAGAGTCTTTGTATAAATCAAAACCCATATGTCCTGCTAAAGCATAAGCTACAACTAATGGTGGGGAAGCTAAATAATTTGCTTTTATATGTGGGGAAATCCTGCCCTCAAAATTTCTATTTCCAGATAAAACTGAAACACCATAAATATTTTCTTTTTGAATTGCTTCAACAATATTTTCTGCTAATGGTCCAGAATTTCCTATACAGGTAGTACATCCATAGCCAACAAGATTGAATCCAAGTTTATCTAAATAAATATTTAAGCCTGCTTTTTCCAAATAGTCTGTAACTACTTGAGATCCAGGTGCTAATGAAGTTTTTACCCATGGCTTTACCTCTAGTCCTAATTCAACTGCTTTTTTAGCAAGTAAACCTGCACCAATTAAAACGTTTGGATTAGATGTATTTGTGCATGAAGTTATGGCGGCAATTAATATTGAACCATCCTTTATACTAAAATCTTCATTAGATACCTTGGAAATTGAAAAATCTTGTTTACTTGTAATTGAAGAAAAACTTTTTAAAAAATTTTTTGATGCCTCTGTCAATAAAACTTTATCTTGTGGTCTTTTAGGACCAGATATTGTTGGAACAAGTGTTGACATGTCTAAAGTTAAAGTATCAGTAAACTCAATTTCATTGCTTGCCCACAAACCTTGTTCTTTAGCATACTCCTCAACAATTTTAATAGTTAGCTCATCTCTGCCTGAAAACTTCAGATACTTTATTGTTTCATTGTCTATTGGAAAGAAACCACATGTTGCACCATATTCTGGAGCCATATTTGCTATTGTTGCTCGATCTGCTAAAGTTAAGTTTTTCAATCCATCTCCATAAAATTCAACAAATTTTCCAACTACACCTTTATCTCTCAACATTTTTACAATCGTTAAAACTAAATCTGTAGCTGTAGTTCCTTCTGGCATTTTATTTTTTACTTCAAAACCTATTACCTCTGGAATTAACATTGAAATAGGTTGACCTAACATTCCAGCTTCAGCTTCTATACCACCTACACCCCATCCAAGAACTGACAGACCATTCACCATAGTTGTATGACTATCAGTACCTACCAAAGTGTCAGGAAATAAATATTTCTCACCTTCGAACTCTTCAGACCATACTACTTTTGATAAATACTCCAGATTAACTTGATGACAAATACCTGTGCCAGGTGGAACAATTCTAAAATTATTGAACGCTTGTTGACCCCACTTTAAAAATGAATATCTCTCTCCATTTCTCTTAAATTCTATTTCAACATTTTTATCAAAAGAGTCTGGGTTTGCTGATTGATCTACTTGAACTGAATGGTCTATAACTAGGTCAACAGCTGATAAAGGATTAATAGTATTTGGATCTTTATTTTTTTCTTTTACAGCTTCACGCATTGCTGCTAAATCAGCGACAGCAGGTATTCCTGTATAATCTTGCAGTAAAACTCTTGCTGGTCTATATGCGATTTCAGTTTTTGATTTTTTTGTTTTAAGCCAATCTTTTATAGACTCAATTTGATTTTTTGTTACAGATAAATCATCCTCAAATCGTAAAAGGTTTTCTAATAAAACTTTAAGTGATTTTGGCAACTTTGATATATTATTAAGCCCATTTCTTTCAGCTTTAGAAAGTGAGTAAATCTTAAAATTTTTTCCACTTATTTTTAAATCAGTTAAAGATTTATATGAATTTTTTATTCCAGGTTTCATATTTTATATATAAAATGTAATTATGCTCAAAAGAAGAAGTACTGACATAACATAATTAAAGTACTTAATAAATTTATCATTTGTCGCAAATTTCCTCAAAAATTTTCCTATAAAAGTCCATAAAGTAATACTTGTTGATGAAAATAAGAAGGCAAGTAGCACTACTTGAGTCGCATAATTAAAATAATTTGCTCCTAATTCTACGTAAGTTGAAACGACAATAATTGCTACTGACACTCCTTTTGGATTTAAATATTGAAAAAGAAAAGTTTCAATAAATTTAACTGGGTTTTCTTTTTTTATTTCACTAGAACCACTCGAAAAAGCAATTTTATAGGCAAGATATAATAAAAATAGTGTTCCGAGATATTTTATTATCAATTGAATAATTGGAAATAATTTAAAAATATTTATTAAACCAATCGTCAAAAAAAGAACTAAAGAAGTAAATCCTAAAGTAACTCCAAGAATATGAGGAATAGTTTTCGCTATTCCAAAATTAAATCCTGAGTATGAAGCAACAACATTATTTGGACCAGGTGTATAAGCTGCAACGAACCAAAATAATGCTATTGAGAATATTTCTGGATGCATATTTAGGCTATTGGCAATCCGTTTTCAGATTTTTGTGATGGATGAACTAAAATTACTTTACCCTCTTTATCAATAGAGCCTAAAATTAAAACCTGAGAAACTACTCCAGCAATATTTTTTTCAGCAAAATTACACACGCCGATTACTTGTTTTCCTTTTAAATTCTCTTCATTGTAATAATGAGTTATCTGAGCTGAAGATTGTTTAATACCAATTTCTTCACCAAAATCTACTTCAACAACTAAAGAAGGCTTTCTAGCTTTTTCATTTTTTTTTACCGATATTACAGTGCCTACTCTAATGTCAACTTTATCAAAAATATCATATGTTATTTGTTCTTTCATAATGGCAGTATTTATAATAATTATTGGTTATGAGTACAGAAATTAATTTAGAGAAATTATATGACGATTCTATAAAAATTTTGACAAACCTTATAGGTTTTAGGACAATTTCTGGGGAAGATAACAGTGCTTTAATAAATTATTGTGAGGATTATCTTCACAAAATTGGTGCAACATCCTTTAAAACATATGATGAGGAAAAAAAAAGGGTAAATCTTTTTGCCACTATAAAAGCAAAAAAAACTGATGGAACTAAACCAATTATTTTATCAGGACATACAGATACAGTGCCGGTTTCAAAAAGTTGGAGTACAGATCCATTTAAAGCAACTATTAAAGGTGACAAACTTTATGGTAGAGGCTCATGTGATATGAAGGGTTTTATCGCTTGCACTTTGGCTTTTGCACCTATTTATGCTGAAACAAACTTAAATCGAGATATACATTTTTCATTTACTTTTGATGAAGAAACAGCCTGTCTAGGTGCACCAATCTTAATTGAGGAATTAAAAAAAAGAAATATTAAGGATGGTATTTGTATAATTGGTGAACCGACAAAGATGAAAATTATTGATGCTCATAAGGGTTGTTATGAATACACCACTTATTTTGAAGGTTTAGCTGGACATAGTTCAGCACCGCATAAAGGTGTAAGTGCAGTTGAGTTCGCTACTAGATATGCCAATAAATTGATTGAACTTAGAGAAGATTTAAAAAAAAGAGCTCCGAAAAATTCCATTTTTGATCCCCCTTTTTCAACTTTACAAGTTGGTGGAATTTTTGGTGGAATAGCTCACAACGTTATCGCAGATAAGTGCCATATTAATTGGGAAACAAGACCAGTTATAAAAGAAGACGGAATATTTTTAAATGAACAGATTGATAAATATGCAAATGAAGTTCTGTTACCTGAAATGAAAAAAGTTTTTGAAAACTCAAAAATAACAAAAAAAATTATTGGTGAGGTTACAGGGTTCGATCGAGTAAAAAAATCTGAAGCCTGTGAATTAGTTGCCAGTTTGACTGGAGACAATTCTAGAGAAGTAGTATCATTTGGAACTGAAGCAGGTTTATTTCAAGAAATTGGTATTAGTACCGTAGTATGTGGTCCTGGTTCTATTGAACAAGCTCATAAAGTAGATGAATTTATTGAACTTAACGAATTAAAGAAATGCATAAATTTTCTAAATGGTATAAAGTCTAAATCTATTTCGATTTAAAAAATTGTTGCGGAATCTAGATAAATTTATATTTGTACATGAATAAAAAAAATTCAAGAGATCTTGTAGGTTACGGTAATAAAGGAAAAAAAGTTTCATGGCCTAACAATGCAAAATTAGCTCTTCAAATAGTTTTAAATTATGAAGAAGGTGGAGAAAATACTCCATTAAATGGTGATAAATATTCTGAAACTTTTTTATCAGAAATTATTGGAGCTAAAGCAATAAAAGGCAGGCACATAAGCATGGAGAGTATTTACGAATATGGATCTAGATCAGGATTTTGGCGTTTAGACAAATTGTTTAAAGAAAAAAAAATACCTGTAACGATTTTTGGAGT
>QCQC01000027.1 GCA_003212295.1 Pelagibacteraceae bacterium AG-447-E22
TCAATTGGTTTAGCCAATGGAGCAAATCAGTTTCTTTTATCCCTAATCTCAACAGTTATTATAATAACTTTCTTATTTTCACGTAATTATTTACTGAGCAAAAATAAAAAAAATTTTAAATTTAATTCTGACTCAAATATTTTAAGTGTAAATATTAAGAATAATAATAAAAAGAACATTGATGACATTATTAAAGAACTTAGCCCTCTATTAAGATATTTAAAATTAAAATCTGCCAATATTGAACAAAACAAAAGTACCTATGTTTTTTGGTATGATTTAGATGAAAATCAAACAGAAAAATTTTTAAGTAATTCTAAAAAATTATGTGATGAAAATCTAGATTTGTCTATTTATTCAAAATCAGGTGCTTACGAGTAGTACACTTATAGATACTTAAAGTGATTATAAAAAAAAAAGAAATTACATATAAACCTCTAATAAAATTAAGAAAATTATTTTCTAAAATATTTTTATCATTAGGTGTATTAAGTTTTTTATTTTTTTTAATTATAGTTACATACTATTTTTCTAGTGGTATGAGCAAGAGGTTCCCACCATTGCAATTTATTAAAAATGTAGATCGTGTGATACTAGATAGATATATTGGGTTTAGTCTTTTTAAAATAGATGATTACTTTAAAATAAAAATTAATAATTTTAAGTATCTTTTTATTAAAAATGAATTAGATAATATTATAATTAATATAGATCAAAAAAACCTTTATAATCTAGAACTCCAAAGACAACAAAGACTTGGTAAAATTCAAAAATCACAAACAGACCTTTATAATTTTTCAATTGGTGAAATAATTTATCAGGGGGAAAAATTTCCGATAAAACTTAGAGTTAAAGGTGATAGAATGATACATTATCAAGATAAAAATGGAACATCCTATAAAGTTGATTTAAGAGGTCCAAAAAGAATTTGGGGTCTTGAGGAATTTGCACTGCAAAAACCCATAACAAGAAACTATGTTTATGAACACATGTTTCATAAACTATTAGAATTTAATAATCTGATTTCTCTAAAATATTTTTTTATAAATTTAAAACTAAATGATACTGATCAGGGAATTTATGCAGTTGAAGAAGGTTTTTCAAAAGAGTTAATTGAGAGAAATAAAAGAAGAAATGGACCTATATTTGGAATTGATGAAGTTGTATCAGATGACACAATTGGAGTAGTGTATCCAAATGTACTTTTTGATCTTTATTCGAAAAATTATTGGTTAGAAAACTATCCAGAATTGATTGAAAAAGCCTTAGCAAAATTAAATAATTTAAAAAAAAATAACATAAATGTAGATGAAGTATTTGATTTGGAAAAGTGGGCGACCTATTTTGCAATAATAGACTTATCCAATGGTAAACATGGTGCAATTTCAAAAAGTGTTAAATTGCATTATAATACAGTTACTTCTAAGTTTGAGCCAATTGGCTTTGATGCTCAAATAGATTCTGATTATAATACTGATTTTTTACTTTTAGATTTTTTAAATCCATACAATAAAAAATGTGGAGCATATTGTTACGACAGAGAATGGTTTTTAAAATTTCTAAAAACAAATGATGGAAAATTGAATTATGAGTTTATAAATTTGTACTTAAAAAATTTAGAAAAATTGTCTTCAGACGAATTTTTATCAAATTTTAATAAAAAATATTCAAAAAAAATAAATTTTTTCAATTCTCAGATTTACAGTGAAAATTCAAAAAAAACTAGAGGATTGTATAAAGGTTTAGGTCTTTATATTTTTGATCAAGATTTATTAAGTAAGCGTTCACAATATATAAAAGATCGACTTAATAGAATTGATAAAATTGAAAAACTTCAGCTATCTCTAAAGGATAAAAAAATTATTTTTGACAATTTAAATAAATCTTTTTTTAAAAGATTAGATATTGATTGCAAAGGTAAAGAAACAAAAGAAAGCTATATTTTTAATGGTTTAGAAATAAATTTTGATCAAAACTGCAAATATTCAATTGGGGATAAAAATATAAAACCATACAAGAATATTTTTATTTTAAATAATAATATCGAGATTGAAAAAAATGAATTAACTGATTTGGATGAAATAGATCTGATTGATCAGGCTTATTATTTAAAAAAAGATATAATTATAAATAAAGACTATTACTTCCCAAAAAATAAGAAACTTATTATTGAAGAGGGGGTAAAAATTAATTTTGAAAGTGATGCTTTGATTGTTTCAGAAGGATCTATTTTATTTCAAGGAACAAGACTAAAACCAATAATTATTGATGGAAATGATGGAAGAGGATCGCTTATTTTATCAAATAATGAATTTAGTTTTAACAATGTAATTGTTAAAAATCTTTCATTTCCAAAAGATAAAAGAAAAATTTTGTATGGTGGCATTAATATTATTAATTCCAAATTAGAAATTGAAAATACTAATATAAAAGATTCAAATAGTGAGGATGCAATAAATATTATCTCATCTGAAAGTTTAATAAGAAATTTAATTGTTAAAAATATTGCAGCAGATGCTATTGACATTGATTTTGGAACCTTAAGTTTTGAAAATATATCGTGTGAAAATATATCTAATGATTGCCTCGATGCATCAGGTGCTGAAATTGAGGGCTCTTTTTTAGCTGGTAATAAAATAAAAGATAAAGGATTGAGTTTTGGTGAAAATTCAGAAGGAGCAATTTCTAATGTAAATTTTCAAAATACAAAATTAGGTATTGCTGTTAAGGATGGTTCTTATTTAGAATTATCAAAATATAAACTTAGCAACAACGAATATGATCTTGCAGTTTTTAATAAAAAAAAAGAGTACAAAGGATCTACTCTTTTAATAAACAATCCTGAAGAAAAAAATAATCTAAAAGTTTTAATAGGTTTTAAAAATAATATTATAAAAGATAACATAATATTAAAAGAAAAAATTGACAATGACGAAATTAACAAATTATTTTATTAATAAATGAGTGAAAATAGAATAGAAAAAAAATTTGTGCTTGGAAAATTTAAAGATGATTTTCTCAAAAAATTTTTATTAATAAATGGTTTTACAAAACAATATCCTGATAGAAAGATAAGTTCAATTTATTTAGATACAAGTAATTATGATTTTGCTAGAGATAATA
>QCQC01000028.1 GCA_003212295.1 Pelagibacteraceae bacterium AG-447-E22
ATCAATGGAAATTAATGATAATTAAGTCTTCAATAATCTCTATATATTTGGTATCTAACGCACAACTTTGGTTTAGGGAAGCCTGAGCCTAGTTTATATAAACTAAATAGTAAAAACTAACTAAAGAGGGAGTTTTTTATGAAAAAACTTAAATTGTTTGCTCTTACAGTTGCCGCTTTAATAGGTGTAACTGGTATAGCAAACGCAGCTTCTGCTACTATGTTAGCTCAAGATGACTTCGTTGGAATATCTTTCTGGATAATTTCAATGGGTATGTTGGCTGCTACAGCGTTCTTCTTCATGGAGAGAAACACTGTTGCTCCTGGCTGGAAAACGTCAGTAACTGTTGCAGGGCTAGTAACTGGTATTGCATTCATCCACTACATGTACATGAGAGAAGTATGGGTGATGACTGGCGATTCACCAACAGTATATAGATATATTGACTGGTTAATTACTGTGCCATTACAGATGATAGAGTTCTACTTAATTCTAGTAGCTGTAAGAAAAGCAAACTCTGGAATTTTCTGGAGATTGTTAATCGGTTCATTAGTAATGTTAATCGGTGGATATTTAGGAGAAGCAGGATACATCAACGCTACACTTGGTTTCATAATCGGTATGGCTGGTTGGGTATACATTCTTTATGAAATATTCTCAGGTGAAGCTGGAAAAGCTGCTGCTAAGAGCGGAAACAAAGCTCTAGTGACTGCGTTCAGTGCAATGAGAATGATTGTAACTGTAGGTTGGGCAATTTATCCATTAGGTTATGTATTTGGTTACTTAACAGGTGGAGTAGATGCTAACTCATTAAACGTAGTATATAACTTAGCTGACTTTATAAACAAAATTGCATTCGGTCTAGTAATCTGGGCTGCTGCAGTAAGTTCAGCTGGTGCAAGAAGCAGATAATTACTAATTAAAGTAAATTTATAGGGCGGGTATGTTTTACATACTTGCCCTATTTTTTTTTAAGCATATATATAATCGATGGCAAAAATAACCTTTATAACTAAAGACGCTACCGTTCATGAAATAGATGTTCAAAGTGGTTTGACAGTTATGGAAGCGGCAGTTCAAAATGATATTCCTGGAATTGATGCTGATTGTGGTGGTGGAATGGCTTGTGCAACTTGCCATGTTTATGTCAAAGAAGAATGGTTAGATAAATTACCTAAAAAAGAAGATGGTGAAGAAGATATGTTAGATATGGCTTACGAACCAAAAAAAAATAGTAGATTAAGCTGTCAATTAGTAGTTTCAGATGAATTGGATGGTTTAATTGTAAACATACCAAGCAAACAAGGATAAATGAATAAAACAGATGCATTAATAATTGGAGCAGGCCCAACAGGCTTGTTTACAGCCCACCAACTAAAATTAATTGGATTAGATTGTGAAGTGGTCGATAACTTGGACAAAATAGGAGGACAATGTATAGAGCTTTATCCGGATAAACCCATTTATGATATTCCAGCTGTACCAGAGTGTACTGGAGAAGAATTAACAAATAACTTAATCAATCAATTAAAACCTTTTGATATCAAATTTCACTTGAGCGAGAGAGTGGATGAGGTAAAAAAAGAGGGAAATGACTGGATTGTAAAAACGAGTAAAGGCACAACATTTCAAACTCCAAATGTAATAATAGCTGGCGGTGTTGGTTCATTTGAACCAAGAAAATTTCCTGTAAAAGAGTGTGAAAAATTTGAAAATCAATCAGTTTTTTATTCAATTAAAGACAAAAAAATGTTTGAGCGTAAAATTGTTACTATCTTTGGTGGCGGTGATAGCGCTTTAGATTGGGCAGTGGAATTATCTAAAAATTCAAAAGTAAACCTTATTCATAGAAGAGATGATTTTAGAGGAGCTCAAGCCACAGTAGACAAAGTAAAACATCTTGCAAAAGAAGGAAAAATAAATCTTTTAACTAAGTTTCAGATGACTTCAATCAAAGGAGAAAAAAATATAGAAAGCATTGACATTACGAGTGATGATAAACAGGTGAAAACTCTTAAAACTGATTATGTTTTAGGTTTTTTTGGTTTAATTATGCAACTTGGACCTATAGCAAATTGGGGTTTAAATATTGACAAAAAAACAGTTGAGGTAGATACAGAAAAATTTGAAACAAATCAAAAAGGCATTTATGCTGTTGGAGATATCTGTAATTATCCAGGAAAATTAAAGCTAATATTATCTGGTTTTCATGAGGGTGCATTAGCTGCAAGAGCTTGTTTTAAATTGGCTAGACCAGATGAAAAATATAGATTTGAATTTACAACAACATCTTCGAATTTATTAAAGCGACTTGGAAAAAAAGATTGATCGAACTTTTTTCAGCAAATACCCCAAATGGAAAAAAAATTAGTATTATGTTGGAGGAAATCAATTATACATATAAAATTACCAAAGTTGATATTGAAAATGGTGATCAATTTAAGGATGGGTTTAAAAAAATTAGTCCGTTTAGTAAAATCCCGGTGATCATTGATCATAAAAACAACAAAAGCATTTTTGAGTCTGGAGCAATCCTTATTTATTTAGCAGAACAAAGTGGTAAGTTTTATAATAAAAAAAATAAAACTGAGATTAACCAATGGCTTATGGCTCAAATGGGATATATTGGTCCAATGTTGGGACAGCACCATCAATTTCACCACTACAATCCTGGAAAAAGTCAATTTGGAGAAGAAAGATATTTTAAAATTTCAAAGAGAATTTATCAAGAGCTTGATGAGGTTTTATCAAAATCAAAATTTTTATCCGGTGATGAATATACGATTGCAGACATTGGAACTTTTCCATGGATTGCTCGTCATGA
>QCQC01000029.1 GCA_003212295.1 Pelagibacteraceae bacterium AG-447-E22
AAGAGAGTAGCAAAAGTTACTGATGTTGTTAAAGAGGGTGATGAAGTAAAAGTCAAAGTAATTGGATTCGATAGAGGTAAAGTTAAACTTTCCATGAAACAGGCGGCTGAATAAATTTTAGAGGGTATTTTTAAAAAAATACCCTTTACTTATTTTTTTTCTTTTCTTTTTTGATTTTTCTTTTTTCTTTAAGAGATAATTTAGCTTTTTTCATTACACTTGAATCCTTAAACGATTTACCACTGTATCTTTTAGACATAATTTTAAGAAGTAATATTCTTAGGATCTGGCATCCCAACCTTGTTGTATCCAGCATCCACATAATGAATTTCACCAGTAACACCGTTTGCAAGGTCACTAAGTAGATATAATGCTGAATTTCCAACGTCATGGATATCTACGTTTCTTTTTAGGAAAGAATGATCTTCATTCCATTTATATAAGAATTTTGCATCACCAATCGCAGACGCAGCTAATGTTTTAATAGGTCCAGCACTAATAGCATTTACTCTTATACCTTTAGTACCTAAATCTCGCGCAAGATATTTTACACTTGCCTCAAGAGCTGATTTACACACACCCATAACATTATAGTTAGGAATAGCTTTAGTAGACTCGTAAGTTAAAGTAAGTAAGCTTCCACCTTGTTTCATTATTTTTGAAGCTTCTTTTGCTACCTCGGTAAATGAAAAACAAGAAATCAACATACTTCTTAAAAAATTTTCTCTGGTAGTATTTAAATATTCACCTGACAATTCTGACTTATCTGAAAAAGCAACAGCATGTACAACAAAATCAATTTCACCCCATTGCGATTTTATATCTTCAAATAATTTTATTACTTCTTCTTTTTTTTCTACATCACAGCTGAAAGTAAATTTTGAATTTAATTTTTCTGCTAGAGGAACTACTCTTTTCTTGAGAGCATCACCTAAATAAGTGAATGCTAATTCAGCACCTGCTTCAGCTAATTTTTGAGAAATACCCCAAGCAATAGATCTCTCATTAGCAACACCCATGATTAAACCTTTTTTACCTTTCATTAAACTCATAGTTAAACCTTTTGAAAAATTAAAGCCGCATTCGTCCCACCAAAACCAAAACTATTTGACATGACTGTATTTAAAGTCACTCCAGTTTCTGTTTTTGCTACTATTGGAAATTTTTTAGCATCTTCATCCATTTCGTTTATATTAGCAGAACCTGCAATGAAATTATTTTTCATCATAATTAGACAATATATGGCTTCATGTACAGAAGCAGCACCCAGTGGATGACCTGATAGAGATTTTGTTGAACTTATTTTTGGAATATTTTCTCCAAAAGTTTCCTTAACAGCATTTAATTCTGTTATATCTCCTACAGGTGTAGATGTTCCATGGGTATTAATATAATCAATCTTATTTTTTGATGTTGCCATCGCCATTTTCATACATCTTACGGCTCCTTCTCCTGATGGTGCAACCATGTCGTAACCATCAGAAGTTGCTCCATAACCAGTTAATTCTGCGTATATTTTAGCTCCCCTGGCCTTAGCATGTTCATATTCTTCAAGCACTAAAACTCCACCACCACCTGCGATTACAAATCCATCTCTAGTTTTATCATAAGCTCTTGATGCTGTTTCAGGTTTATCATTATATTTTGATGATAAAGCTGTCATTGCATCAAACATAGCAGTCATAGCCCAATGAATTTCCTCACTACCTCCAGCAAATACAACATCCTGTTTGCCCATTTGAATTAGCTCCATAGAATTTCCAATGCAGTGTCCACTGGTTGCACATGCAGAACTCATTGTATAGTTTGTTCCTTTAATTTTGAAAGGAACAGCGAGCGTTGCAGATGCTGTACTTGCCATTGTTCTTGGAACAATAAAGGGCCCCATTAATTTTGGTGTTTTAGCTCTAGTTTTATCTGCAGCTAAAATTACATTTTCGATTGAAGGACCTCCAGAACCCATTACGATTCCAGTTTTAAAATTACTTACTTCATTTTCTTCTAAGCCTGAGTCTTTAATTGCCTCTTTCATTGCAATATAATTGTAGGCTGAGCCTGACCCCATGAACCTAATAGTTTTTCTATCTACATGATCTTCAAGTTTAATATTAGGTTTTCCATGGACATGACTTTTAAGATTATGTTCCTTATACTCCTCAGAAAAAGTAATACCTGATTTTGAGTTTAAAAGTGATTGATGAACTTCTTCTTGATTATTTCCTAAGCAAGAAACAACTCCTAAACCTGTAATTACAACTCTTCTCATTACTTAAATAATCCTACTTTTAAACTTTCTGCTGAATAGATTTTTTTTCCATCAGCTAAAACAACTCCATTAGCTAGGCCAACAGTTGTTC
>QCQC01000030.1 GCA_003212295.1 Pelagibacteraceae bacterium AG-447-E22
TTATCATAGATTTTAAAAGTTAATTATTGCCTTTTATCGCTTTTTTTGTATTGTGCCGTTTTTAATAACTAACAACCAACAACATAACTAAAGGAAATATGAACTCAACAATCGAAACAATTCTTTTATACACAATTGCAGCAGGTTTTTTATCTATTATTTATGGATATTTTACAGGAAAAAATATTTTAAATTCAAGTGCTGGTAATTTAAAGATGCAGGATATAGCATCTGCAATTCAAATTGGGGCCAAAGCTTATTTAGCAAGACAATATAAAACAATAGCAATTGTTGGTGTTGTTGTTTTAGTTATTGTTAGTATTGCATTTAGCCCGCTTGTTGGATTGGGATATTTAATTGGAGCAGTGCTATCTGGTATTGCTGGATATGTTGGAATGTTAGTTTCAGTTCAGGCTAATGTAAGAACTGCTGAAGCCTCAAGAAAAGGTTTGGCAAGTGGTCTTTCAGTTGCTTTTAAATCTGGAGCTGTAACTGGAATGTTGGTTGCAGGTTTAGCTTTGTTGGCTATAGCAGTCTATTATTATTTATTATTAAAATTCAATATTGATGAAAGAGAAATAGTAAACGCTCTAGTAGCTCTTGGCTTTGGTGCTTCACTAATTTCAATTTTTGCAAGACTGGGTGGTGGAATTTTCACAAAAGGTGCTGATGTAGGAGCTGATTTAGTAGGAAAAGTAGAAGCAGGTATTCCTGAAGACGATCCACGTAATCCTGCAGTAATAGCTGACAATGTTGGTGATAATGTAGGGGATTGTGCAGGTATGGCAGCTGATTTATTTGAAACTTACGCTGTTACAATAGTTGCTACCATGGTCTTAGCTTCAATATTTTTTCCAGGTGATATGTCTATGATGATATATCCGTTAACAATTGGTGGAGCTTGTATATTAACTTCTATAATTGGAACTTTTTTTGTTAAACTAGGTAAAAGTAAAAATGTAATGGGGGCTTTATACAAAGGATTTGTTGTTTCTGCCCTAACTTCACTTGCAATTTTATATCCAGTAACAGATTTTGTTTTAGGTTTGGAAAATACATACAATCTAAATAACAAAACATTTTCTGGAATGAATTTATATTATTGTGGAGTTATAGGACTATTAATTACAGGTTTATTAATTTGGGTAACAGAATATTATACAGGAACTAATTATAGACCTGTAAGAAGTGTTGCAAAATCTTCAATTACAGGTCATGGTACTAATGTAATTCAAGGTTTAGCAATTTCTTTAGAAGCAACAGCTATTCCTGCTTTAATAATTGTTGCTGGTATATTACTTACAAATCATATTGCAGGCTTATACGGTATAGCTATCGCTGTTACAACTATGTTGGCTTTAGCTGGAATGGTAGTAGCGCTTGATGCATATGGACCAGTAACAGATAATGCTGGTGGTATTGCGGAAATGTCTAAACTACCAAACAGCGTTAGAAAAACAACTGATGCATTAGATGCTGTGGGTAATACTACAAAAGCAGTAACGAAGGGATATGCTATTGGTTCAGCTGGTTTAGGTGCCTTAGTTCTTTTTGCTGCTTACACTGAAGATATTAAGCATTTTTCAAAAGTTACAGGTTCAAAACTTGAGGGTATTGTGGTTACTTTTGATTTATCTAATCCTTATGTTGTTGTTGGATTATTAATTGGTGGAATGCTCCCGTATTTGTTTGGCTCTATGGGTATGCAAGCTGTAGGTAGAGCAGGTGGAGCAGTTGTCATTGAAGTGAGAAGACAATTTAAAAAATTTCCAGGAATAATGAAAAGAAAACAAAAACCTGATTATGCTAAATTAGTAGATCTATTAACTGTAGCAGCTATAAAGGAAATGATAATACCTTCATTACTTCCAGTATTATCACCAATAGTTTTATATTTTATAATATTCAGTATAGGTGGACAAATTGCAGCTTTAGCATCTGTAGGAGCCATGCTTTTAGGAGTAATAATAACTGGATTATTTGTTGCAGTATCAATGACTGCAGGAGGCGGTGCATGGGATAATGCAAAAAAATACATAGAAGATGGTAACCATGGAGGTAAAGGATCAGAAGCTCATAAAGCAGCTGTTACAGGTGATACTGTTGGAGATCCTTATAAAGATACAGCCGGACCAGCTGTAAATCCGATGATTAAGATTACTAATATTGT
>QCQC01000031.1 GCA_003212295.1 Pelagibacteraceae bacterium AG-447-E22
ATCCACGTTGTAAATTAAGTCTTTTAAATTTTTTTTTCAGATTTGATTGCTTGGCTGGAAATTGGTTTAATTTATGGCTATTTTCTAAGACTGCAGTTGATCCATTATTTCTATTAAATTGTGTTAATGGAATTAAAATTTGGCAATTTAAATAAAATTTATTTGCTCTATTGATAAAAGGAATTTTTTCCCCTGCTTTCATAAAGCTCAAATATGGGTAATCAAGATGAGGATGTTGTCCTCTAGCCCCAGGTAGTAAACAATTTGCTCCATAAAAACCACAAATAAAATCTTTACCTAGCAGTTTCTCAAATACGTTCATTGCTGGAGATGGTTTAATTAGTTGTGAAAAAATTTTATGTTTGTTTAACAGATTGTATACATATTTCTGATTTAATTTTTTATCTCTTGCAAAATTTTTTTTTAATTTGTTAAATTTTATTTGTTTTTTTAAAATACTATCGATTACTTTAGAAGCTTTAATTATTTTTTCTTTGGAAAAAAAATTTTTTAAGACATAATAACCTTTTCCAGAAGTTAGAGATTTTAATATTTTTTTTTAAACTACAGATAGAGATTTGCTTTTTTTTAACTTTAAATTAATTGTTCTAGTAATTGGTATTTTATTATCTATATTTGAATAATTATCTTTTACACTGTCTCGAAAATTTACATTTATAATAGAAGTTTTAACAATTGAACTTCTGTAAAAATGAGAGTGACTATAGTTTGAATTTTTAATAATACAATTTACAAACTTTACTTCCTTAAACTTTGCATCACAAAAAATACAATTATCAAAAATAGAATTTTCGAATATTACTTTATCAAATTCCGCTTCCCAAAAATCACAATAATTAAAAGTAAAATTTGTAAATATTTTTTTTTTTATTTTTTTTTTTAAAAAAATTTTGTTATTTATATTTTTCATGGTTAAATTTATAATTAAAATATTTTTAGGAATAAAGACAATATGTATTTATCCCTTTTTTTCTAAACGATTTCAAACTATTATAAATAGTCTTTTCAGAAGAAATAGATGCAATTATAATATTACTTTTTCTACTTATATTGTTAATATTGGGATTTCTAATTAAATAGTTTTTAAATTTAGTATTATTTTTTGATTTAGAGCTATCAAGAAATCCAACAATATTAAATTTTTGTTCTATATTTGTATATTTAAATAATAAACTGGCGTGTAAGCCGCTACCATATATGTATGTTTTTCTCTTTTTATCAAATTTTGATAATTTTTGATCAATCTTTTTCCAAATACTTTTATTTTTTTTTATATATTTTTTAGCTTCTTTGTATTGATTTTTAAAAGATATTTTATTCAATTCACTAAAATTAGATAAAAATTTATTACTACTTTTTTTAGCTAATACTGTAATAAAAGGCATTAAAGTCCTTTCATAAATTTTTGATATATAAATAGGTTCATATCCAGATTCTAAAATAAGTTTTAAAAAATTATATTCATTAAAGTAAGACAAATGTTCCATCATTAGAGCACCATTTTTATATCTATTTAATGCCTCAAAAAGAGGAACTTCTAACAAAACATGCTGGCCATTTATTTGGGATTTATTACATTTTTTTAATACGTTTAAAGGATTCATTAGATGTTCTAATACGTGTGAAATCACAATTAAATCATATTTTTTTTTAAAACGAAAATTTTCAATTGTAGAATTATGAACTTTAAAAACTTTCTTTTTATTTATTGCCTCAGAAATTATCTTATTTGGTTCTAAACCTTCAACCTTTCGAGCTCCACAAAGTTTATATTTTTTTAAATTATAATCATTTAAAAGTGAAACTTCTAATACTGAATTTGGAAATTTCTTAAGATTATCTTTAATAATATTCAATTGCCTATTCGTATTATAAATTTTATCTTCAGAAGGTTTATCCTTATCATTAAAATGGGTTATATTTTTTTTGTAATATAGATTTAAACTGCTTCTACTCAATGAGTTAGATTGAAATATCAAACAACATTGATTGCATATGCTCCATTCAATTTTGTGCTTATCCATTCCAGCAATATGAATTATTTCTGTTAAGAGCTTTGTATGATGGCTATTGTGAAAAAAACATCTTCTTTTCATAAAGATTATGTATATAAAGTCGTTTACAAAAAAGCAATTTT
>QCQC01000032.1 GCA_003212295.1 Pelagibacteraceae bacterium AG-447-E22
AAGAATTACCAGATGCAGTTAATCAAGAAGACTTGCTGGATAAGAAAAAACAAGAGAGGGAAAAATTAGGTTCTGTAAATTTAAAAGCTGATGAGGAAACAAATAAATATGAAATTCAAATAAAAAAAATGGAACAAGACAGAGCTGATTTAGTAACAGCAATTATTAAACTAAAAGATAGTATTAATGAACTCAATCAAAAAGGAAGAGAAAGACTCTTAGAGGCGTTTGAAAAAGTTAACAGAAAATTTAGTGAAGTTTATACTCAATTATTTAATGGTGGAAATGCCAAATTAGAATTAGTAGACTCAGATGATCCTCTTGAAGCAGGATTAGAAATGTTAGTGAGTCCACCCGGTAAAAGGCTTCAATCTATTACTTTATTATCTGGAGGAGAACAGGCCTTAACAGCTTTATCTTTAGTATTTGCAGTTTTTTTAACCAATCCTTCACCAATATGTGTTTTGGATGAAGTAGATGCTCCTTTGGATGATGCTAACGTGACTAGATTTTGTAGTTTACTTGAAGAACTTACTAAAATCACAAACACAAAATTTATTATTGTAACGCACCATGCACTTACAATGTCAAAAATGGATAGATTATATGGTGTAACGATGCCTGAGAAAGGTATAAGTCAATTAGTTGCTGTTGACCTCCAAAAAGCAGAAAGCATGGTTGCATAGATCTATTAATGTCTAAAGATCAGTTCAAAACTCGCTTGGAAATTGCAAAAAAAAAAGCTCTAAAAAGGACCTCTGGTAATAAAAAACACAATCCATCACCAATTGGCACGGCTTTTAAGCTTAGTACAGAGCTAGTTTCGGCGGTAGTTGTAGGGACAATTATTGGGTTTATTTTAGACAAGACCTTTGGTACTAAACCTTGGTTAATTTTAATATTTTTTTTTGTAGGGGTAATTGCTGGAATAACAAACGTAATTAAATCTGCTAAAAACATGCAAAAATAGATTAAAAAATTATGGCAGCAAATCCAATGACACAATTCGAAGTTTACAGAATTGGTCCAGAAATAAAAATAGGTACTTTTGACATTTCGTTCACAAATGCAAGCTTGTTCATGGTGATCAGCTCATTAGCAATTTTAATTATTTTTAATTTAGGTTCGAAAAAAAATTCAATGTTACCAAATAAAATTCAACTTTTAGCAGAACTTAGTTATTCATTCGTATCAAAAATGATTAGCGATACTGCAGGTTCAAAAGCTAAGCCCTATTTTTCTTTTATATTCTCTTTATTTATGTTTGTACTTTTTTGCAACATGTTTGGGATGATACCTTATACTTTTACTGTTACCAGTCATATAATTGTTACATTTGTTTTAGCGGCATTTATTTTTATTGGGGTAACAATTATTGGATTTATCAAACATGGCTTGGGTTATTTAAAACTTTTTGTACCAAGTGGAGTGCCAATAGTATTACTTCCTTTAATAGTAGTTATTGAAATTATATCATATTTAAGTAGACCTATAAGTCTTTCTGTAAGACTTTTTGCCAATATGATGGCAGGTCATACGATGATGAAAGTTTTCGGAGGCTTTGTCATAAGTCTTGGAATAGTCGGTGGATGGCTTCCACTGAGTTTTTCGGTTGCACTAACTGGTTTGGAGATCTTAGTTGCTTTTCTTCAAGCCTATGTTTTTGCGATCTTAACATGTATCTATTTAAATGATGCATTAAATTTACACCATTAACTAACAAAGGAGGAGATAATGGAATTAGAAGCAGCAAAAATGATCGGGGCCGGTTTAGCAGCTATTGCTTTAGCGGGTGCTGGTGTTGGTATTGGAATAATTTTTGGAAATTATTTATCTGGAGCGATGAGAAATCCTTCAGCCGCACAAAAACAGTTTCCTAATTTGCTTTTAGGGTTCGCTCTTGCAGAAGCTACAGGATTATTTGGATTAGTAGTTGCGTTAATCATTCTATTCGCATTTTAGATTAGATGATTAAAAAAATATATTTTCAGTTAGTATTTTTTAATTTCTTTTTCATAAAAGATGTTTTCGCTGCTGAAAGCGGAGGTATGCCTCAATTAGATCCTGAGTTTTGGGTTTCTCAAA
>QCQC01000033.1 GCA_003212295.1 Pelagibacteraceae bacterium AG-447-E22
ATATAAAGGATATAATTTATGATTGTATAGAGTTATATTTATATAAACAATCATCTTTAATTTATTCAAATATATACAATGATTTTTTAAAAAGAATGAATGATATTAAAACCTATAATCTAGATGAAGAAAGTTTTTTATTATATTTTAAAACGAAATTATTAAATGGATAAAAATTATTATATCACAACACCAATATATTATCCCTCTGCAGAACCTCATATGGGTCATGCTTATTCAAGTATAGTAGCTGATTTTTTTGCACGTTTTAAAAGAATTGATGGTCATAAAGTTTTTTTTCTTACTGGCACAGATGAGCATGGACTTAAGATTCAACGAGCTGCTGAAAACAAAGGTGTTAATACGTTGGATTTTTGCGATGAAATAAGTAAAACTTTTCGAGATTTATCTAAAACTCTTAATCTCACTAATACAGATTTTATACGAACAACTGAAAAAAGACACAAATTATCAGTTCAACATCTTTGGAATGAATTGAAAAAAAATGATGATATCTATCTATCTAAATACTCTGGTTGGTATTCTGTTTCAGATGAGGCTTTTTATGGCGAAGATGAAATTGAAGAAATTGATAAAAAAAAAAGAGCAAAAATATCCAAATCTAATGTTGAATGGGTTGATGAAGAATCTTTTTTTTTTAGACT
Organism: Pelagibacteraceae bacterium AG-447-E22; assembly: GCA_003212295.1. Classification (GTDB taxonomy): domain Bacteria; phylum Pseudomonadota; class Alphaproteobacteria; order Pelagibacterales; family Pelagibacteraceae; genus Pelagibacter. Next base: position 666 of record QCQC01000033.1, read on the forward strand.
ATCAAAATGGGAAAAACCTCTATTAGATTTTTATAAGAAAAATCCTGATTTTATTGCACCTTTATCAAGAAAAAATGAAGTTATCAGTTTTGTTGAAAGTGGTTTAAAAGATTTATCTGTAAGCAGAAAAAGTTTTTCATGGGGAATTCAAGTACCAAATGAAAGAAATCACATTATCTATGTTTGGTTAGACGCTTTGACAAATTACTTAAGTGCATTAAATTATCCAAATACAAATGATAAATTATTTAAAGATTTTTGGCCTGCATCAATTCATATGATTGGAAAAGATATATTAAGATTTCATGCTGTATATTGGCCTGCTTTTTTAATGGCAGCAAAAATTGAATTACCTAAAAAAGTTTTTGGTCATGGTTGGATACTTTCAGGTGATGAAAAAATGTCAAAATCTAAAGGAAATATATTAAAACCATTAGAAATAATAAATGAATATGGACTAGATCCTTTAAGATATTATTTGATTAAAGAGGTTTCTTTCGGGAATGATGGAAATATTTCTCAAGAAAGATTAGAAGATTGTATTAATAGCGATTTAGCCAATAATTTTGGTAATTTATGCCAAAGAGTATCAGCTTTTGTAATCAAAAATTGTAAAAGTGAAATACCAGATAAAGTAAATTTTTTAGACAAAGATTTGGAATTGTTAGATAACTACAAGAATAATCTAAATAACATTCGTGAAAAAATTGATGATCAGGACATAAATTTTTATATAAACTATATAGTTAACTCTTTGTTTGCTGCTAATAAATATTTCAATGATGAAGAACCGTGGAGTAAAAAAGATGATCCAATAAGATTAAATACAATAATTTATGTTTCACTTGAGATTATTCGAAAAATTTGCTTCTTATTATACCCAATAATTCCCTCATCATCACTTAAAGCATTAAAAATTTTTGGTCTTAACGAAAAGGATATAATTTTTTCAACTTTGGAAAATCATAATTATCTGATTGCAGGGAATAAGATAAATAAAATTGACATTCTATTTAAAAAAATAGAGGCAAAATGATCGACTCACATTGTCATTTAGATCACGAACCATTAAAAAGTAATTTAGATAGTATAATCAAAAGAGCTAAAGAAATTGGAATAACAAAACTTTTAACAATCTGTACCACTAAACAGAGTTTTAAAGATATTCTTGAAATTATAAAAAAAGATAAAATCATATATGGCACATATGGAATACATCCTCATGAAACTAAAAATGACGTTGTTTCGTCTAACATGATAATAGAAAATATTAATTCAAACGAAAAAATAATTGGTATAGGAGAAACAGGATTAGATCTTTATTATAATAATAGCGATATTAAGAAACAAATTAAAAGTTTTGAAGAACATATAAAAGCTGCAATTGATTTAGAGCTGCCTTTAATTGTTCAT
>QCQC01000034.1 GCA_003212295.1 Pelagibacteraceae bacterium AG-447-E22
AAAAACAAGCTTATGCTAAACATAGAAGTAATGTTACTGGAAGTAGATTTTTAGCAAAGAAAAGAAATTTTGTTAAAGATAAGAAAAAAAGTTAACTTTCTTTTTCAAATTTTTCAATTTTTTTACATGTGGATATTTTAGAAATACCTTCCTCATCATTTAAAACTGTTTTTATAAAAATTTCTTGTTTTCCTATTTCAAATAAAATTTGAGTATAAAATTGTGGATAACCATGTTTATGAGTTAGAATTTTACCATTTTCTTCATAAATATTTCTTACGTAGGAATTAGATTTTTTTACACTTAAATCAGTTAATCTATACTTTTTATAAGTTTTTTCTTTATATACATAATTTCTAGTCATTATTAATTCATTTAAATTAAGAACATATTCATTTTTAAGAAATTCATCTTGTTTATCATCACATGAACTCATTATAATTATTTCTGATTTCAAATTTTGGATGGGTAAAATTATCAAGAAAAGATAGATTAAATATCTAATTTTTTTCATTTTTTTCAGCAAAAAATAAACCTATTAAAAGTAGTGCTGTCCAACCTAACCCTAAGAGACCTTTAAATACACTTGTGTCTGCACTCCAGATATTCAGAACTAAGGCTCCAAAAATAAGTCCTAAAATATAGATTATAATAACTATTGTAGTTTTACTCATTTTTTAAATTTTTTTTAAATAAAGAAATACCATTTTCAATTTTATATGTATAGGACTCTTCAAAACTTTCTAACTGCCAACCTGATAATCTATTTTTTATAATTTTAAGATTTTCTTTTTTCCATTCGTCGGTTGTATCTTGGAGTTTCCAAACTTTTTTCTCTTCATTATTTCTTCCACAGCCATAACAATAACCTGTCTTTGGATCAGTTTTACAAATGCTAATACAGGGTGAAATAATCATATCTATTAATATAAAGGAAAATTTATATAATTTACAATAAATCTCGTTGGACAAATAGTTTCAATAATATATAAAACCACTTAAATTTGTGGGGCGATGGCGGAATTGGTAGACGCGTCGGTCTTAGGAACCGATAGAGCAATCTGTGAAGGTTCGAGTCCTTTTCGCCCTACCACATAAAACTATGAAAGTTACAATAGAAAATAAAAAAGGCTTGAGCAAAGACCTGAAAGTATTCATCGATAAAAAAACAATGAGTACTTACATGAATGAAAAATATGAGGAAATTAAAGATAAAGTAAACCTCAAAGGTTTTAGACCTGGTAAGGTTCCAAAAGAAATTTTAAAAAGACAATTTGGTAAAGCTGTATTTGGTGAAGTACTCGATAAGGTTTTGAAAGACACGACCACAAAAGCTCTTGAGCAAAATAAAATCAAACCTGCAGGGCAACCAAAATTAGATCTTAAAACTTATGGAGAAGATAAGGATTTAGAATATGTAATATCAGTTACAGAACTTCCGAAAGTAGAAATTAAATCGATTGAGGGAATTAAATTCGATGATTATACAGTCAAAATTGATGACAAAGAAACTGATAAAAGAATTAAAGATATAGCAAAAAATCAACCTAATTTTAAAGAAGCTTCACCGGAGACAAAAGCAAAGAAAGGTGATCTTGTTGTATTTGATTATAATGCCACGGTTGATGCAAAACCTTTTAAAGGAGGAGATGGAAAAAATACCCAATTAACTCTTGGGAAAGATTTATTTTTGAAAGGATTTGACGATCAATTAATTGGAGTAAAAAAGGGAGATGAAAAAAATGTTGAAGCAATCTTACCAGAAAATTTTCCTGAAAAAGAATTTGTTAATAAAAAAGCAAAATTTAAGTGCTCTATATTAACAGTAAAAAATCCTGAAGAAGTAAAAATAGATGATCAATTTGCAAAAAACTTAGGAGCAAAAGATTTGAAAGACTTAAAGTCTTTGATATCCAAACAGATTAATGATGAGTATAAAAATTCTTTAGACAGATTATCAAAAAATCAAATACTTAAAGAAATTGAAAAATTTAAAGTTAGTGAAATACCTGAAAATTTAATTGAAGAAGAGGTTA